>QIDW01000183.1 GCA_003230435.1 Acidimicrobiia bacterium
ACAGCGTCACAGTTGATGTGATTCCGGAGACCCTGAATCGGACCAACCTGAGCGAGGTCGAAGTAGGCGGAAGTGTCAATCTGGAAAGGCCGATGCGTGCCGACAGCCGATTCGATGGCCACATCGTCCAGGGCCATGTCGATGGCGTCGGGGTGGTCACCGCGATCATCCATGACGACGAGGGCACATTGATGACGATCGAGGCGCCGGCGGCTCTCATGCCGTTTATCGTCGAGAAAGGCTCGATCACAGTTGACGGCGTGAGCTTGACGGTGGCGGCAATGACCGAGCGGTCGTTCTCCGTCGCCTTGATCCCTCACACCCTCGAGGTCACAACCCTCGGTTTGCGAAAGCCCGGAGACACCGTAAACCTGGAGAGCGACGTAATTGCCAAGTACGGGAGAGACTGTTGGAAACACGAGAGTGACATTCGCACCGATCGACGAGATAATCGAGGCCATCTCCCGCGGCGAGATGGTGGTCATGGTCGATGACGAAGACCGCGAGAACGAGGGCGATCTCATTTTTGCCGCCGAGGAGGCCACCCCCGACAAGCTTGGCCTGATGCTCCGACATACCAGCGGCATCATCTGTCTACCCATCGTCGGTGAGCGTCTCGATGAGCTCGATCTTCCGATGATGGTCGCCAAGAACACAGATGTCCGTCGTACTGCCTTCACCGTTTCGGTCGATGCTGCTGAGGGCACCACCACCGGCATCTCCGCTTCCGACCGTTGCCAGACGATCAAGACGGTCCTCGACCCGAATACCAAGCCGGAGGACCTCGCACGACCCGGCCACATGTACCCCCTGCGATACGAGCCCGGTGGTGTGATGAAGCGGGCCGGGCACACTGAGGCCGCCGTGGATCTCGCCCGTCTTGCCGGCAAGTATCCGGCCGGTGTCCTCGCCGAGGTCATGAACGACGACGGCACGGTGGCACGGCTTCCCGAACTCGAGCGCTTTGCCAAGGAGCACGAGCTGGCCATGGGGACCATTGCCGACCTGATTGCGTATCAACGTGTGAAAGAGAAGCTGGTGGAGCGCGTGGTGGAAGCTCGCGTCCCGACAGGTCATGGAACGTTCACGGCGGTCGGGTATCGCTCCCTGGTCGATGATCGTCAACACATGGCTCTGGTCATGGGTGAGCTCGGCGACGGCGAAGCCGTTCTCACACGTGTTCATTCAGAATGCTTGACCGGAGATGTGTTCGGAAGTCTTCGTTGTGACTGTGGGCAACAGTTGGACGAGGCGCTGGCTCGAGTAGCCGAAGAGGGCCGAGGGGTCGTTCTCTACATCAGAGGCCACGAGGGGAGGGGCATCGGGCTGCTTCACAAGCTGGCGGCATACCGGCTCCAGGATGAGGGACTCGACACCGTTGACGCCAACGTGAACCTCGGGCTGCCCGTTGATTCGCGTGACTATGGGGTCGGTGCTCAGATTCTCTACGATCTCGGTGTCCGGTCGATGCATCTGATGACCAATAATCCGACGAAGAGGGCCGGAATCGAAGGTTATGGGCTCTCCATTCTCTCCCAGATTCCCCTGTCGGTTGAGGCCAACGACGAAAACCGTGATTACCTCCACACCAAGGTAAGTCGACTCGGACACCAGTTCGAGACGGCCGAAGAAGAGTGACAACGATCATCGAAGGGGTGACGGACGGCGCAGGCCTCCACATCGGCCTGGCGGTTGCGTCCTGGAACCAGACCATCACAGACCGTCTCCTGGGAGGCGCAACAGCGCGCTGTGAGGAGCTAGGTGTGTCGGAGGTCACAATTCTGCGTGTGTCGGGAGCCCTCGAGCTTCCCCTCGCGGCAAAAGCTCTCGCAAACTCGGGATGTGACGCCGTCGTAGCCATCGGCACGGTCGTGAAGGGCGACACGGATCATTATGAGATTGTTGTTCGAGAGTCGACCTCGGGAATCACGCGCGCAACCCTCGATACCGGAGTACCGGTGACAAATGCCATCCTCGCGGTCCACGACTACAGCCACGCCGTCGAACGATCCGATCAAGGGGACTCGAACAAGGGCGTGGAGGCAGTCGACGCGGCCGTTTTGATGGCGACTGCGCTGGCCAGACTGGAGATCCGCTGAGGGCACTAAGTCGCTGGATGTGGGCTCGGCCCTCTTCGCTGGTATCCTTTTCGGGACAGCACATACCAAGAGCGGAAGCCGCTGCTTCCCCACCCGGCCGCAGATCTCGAGAGCAATCCCGAATCCAGCGAGCCGAGGTCACTAGAGAACCGGAAATGCCGGTGTACGCAGCAGGCCTCCGCCTGCTGCTTTTTATTCGCTACCAACAGGAGGTATCGGCATCAGCGAGCTGCGCGTGAACGGTGGCATACGGGCCAAAGAGGTTCGTGTGGTCGCACCAGATGGAGAGCAGATCGGAGTAAAGAAACTCAATGAGGCGCTATGGCTTGCGGAGCAACTAGACCTCGACCTCGTCGAGGTAGCACCCAAGGCAAAACCACCGGTCTGCAGGTTGATGGACTACGGCAGGTACAAATATGAACAGTCCGTCAAGCAGCGCGAGGCTCGAAAAAGCCAGACTCGCACAACGATAAAAGAGCTCCGCATGCGCGTGCGGATAGGTG
Organism: Acidimicrobiia bacterium; assembly: GCA_003230435.1. Lineage (GTDB taxonomy): Bacteria > Actinomycetota > Acidimicrobiia > Spongiisociales > ZC4RG35 > SZUA-217. Next base: position 2,603 of record QIDW01000183.1, read on the forward strand.
ACCACGATTTCGATATCACCCGACGCAAGGCCCAGGAGTTTCTCGAGAGTTACGACAAGGTCAAGGTCACCATCCGGTTCCGTGGTAGAGAAAACGAGCGTCCTTCCTTCGGGAAGGACCTCATGGAACGATTGGCGACCGGTCTATCGGAATACGGGACTGTTGAGCAGCCCCCGAAGGTTGAAGGCGGTTCGATGACCATGGTGCTGTCTCCCATGAGACGGACCAAGACCCGATCTGTGAAGAGCGAAGTGCAAGAAGAAGAATAGGAGGACGCCGTGCCAAAGATGAAGACACATAGCGGCGCCAAGAAACGAATCAAGGTGACAGGCTCCGGCAAGTTCATGCGCCGTCAAGCCGGCCGTGGCCATCTTCGCCTCGCCAAAGGCAAGTCGACATACCGGCGGAGATCCGGTGAAGTCGAGATGGCTCCCGGTGACGCCAAAGTCATCAAGAAGCAACTCGGTCGGTGACCATGTGGTCTGTCGCTGTTTCTCGTAAGACGGATCGCCAAGGAGGTAGCAGATGACTCGTGTAAAACGCGCGGTGCAGGCGAAGAAGTCACACAAGAAGGTTCTCAACCGCGCCAAGGGTTACAAGGGCGCCCGGAGCCGGCGGTATCGCACGGCGAATGAGCAGGTCATGCATGCAATGCAGGACGCATACCGTGATCGTCGCGCCCGCAAGGGTGAGTTTCGCAGGCTTTGGATCACCAGGATCAATGCTGCCGCCCGGTTGAACGGCTCCACCTACAGCCAGTTCATCGCTGGACTAAAAGCCAATGACGTAGAAGTCGATCGCAAGATGTTGGCCGAGATAGCTGTCAGCGACCCGGACGCCTTTGCCCAACTGGTAGAGGCGTCCAGGCAGGACTGACCGCCGGTCGGAGGCACACCATGGAGCCTGTCCGCAACCACCGCAACAAGCTCGTAGTGGAAGCGGCCCGACTTCATCGTGCTCGATTTCGCAAGGAGCGGCGGCAAACCATCCTCGAGGGACCCAACCTGCTTGCCGAGGCACTCGAGGCCGGTGTGACACTCCACACAGTCTTTTCCCTGCCTACTGACGACGTGACTGCCTCCTTGTGCTCGGATCAAGGTCTGCGCCCCTTGCTCATCGACGACGGAGCTCTCCATCGTCTCGCCGGCACCGAGGAGCCGAGGGGTCCCATCGCCGTTATCGATATACCTGAAGACTCCCTGCCCGATGGGCGCAACGTCCTGGTTTCAGTCGGCGTATCCGATCCAGGGAACGTCGGGACCCTCGTGCGAACGGCAGCCGCTTTCGGATGGTCCTACGCCCACAGCGCGGGCTCTGCAGATCCCTGGGCCCCAAAGACACTGCGAGCAGGTGCCGGCGGACAGTTCCAAACGGCTGTGACGAGGCTTGGCGACTTCAGTGCGCTGGAGACCTGGACAAAGGTGGCGATGGTGGTCGAAGGGGGAGTTACCCCCGATGAGGTCGATGGAACGCCTCTAGCTGTCCTCGTGGGCGAAGAGTCAGCGGGACTGTCAGATGAGGTCGTGGCGATGGCATCCTGGCGAGTCTCAATACCGATGAGTGGTTCGACTGAGAGCCTCAATGCCGCTGTGGCGGCGGGGATAGTCGTTTATGAGCTCTCCAAACGAACAGGCAGACCTCCAGGGCAGGTCTAACCTGCCGCCGGTAGTGGATCCGATCTCAGCACTCGACCAGGCGATTTCCCAGGCCCCGGCGGCAGTCGCCGCTGTAGACTCTCTCGAGGGTTTGGCGACGCTCGAGTCCACGCTTCTCGGCAAGACTTCATCGGTTGGTGAGGTCCGCCGGGGCATGGGCAAGCTCGATCCTGTCGACAGACCCAGGGTCGGAGCCAAGCTCAATGAGGCGGCGGAGGTCATCAACACTCTTTTGACCAACCGCCGCGCGGAACTCGAGGATGAGGATGAGGGGCGACGACTACAAGAAGAGTCGATCGACGTGACGCTCGAAGCAATCACCTTCCCAACTGGCTCCCTTCACCTCATCCAGCAGACCATCGATGAGGCCGTCGACATTTTCGTCGGGCTCGGATATCGGGTGGCATCGGGTCCAGAGGCTGAGCTTGCTTGGTACAACTTCGACGCGCTCAACACTCCGTTGACTCATCCCTCGCGTCTCGAGTCGGACACGATGTATCTCGACTGGGGCGACCCCGATGACGAAGTCTTGCTCCGGACTCACACAGGCGCGGTGGATGGAGCGCCATGACCCACCCGTCTACATAGTGGTGCCGGGTCGTACCTATCGAACCGACACAGTTGATGCCACCCACCTGCCCGTGTTCCACCAGATCGAGGGGCTTGCGGTTGACACCGACATCAAGTTCGGCGATCTCAAGGGGACACTTCTTCATTTCGCGAAGGAGTTCTTCGGGCCACAGTCGACGGTCCGGATGAGACCTCACTTCTTCCCTTTTACCGAGCCCAGCGCCGAGTTAGACGTCTCATGTTTCGCGTGCGATGGCGGCGAACCAGGCTGTCGGGTCTGCGGCGGGTCGGGGTGGATCGAGCTGCTCGGATGCGGGATGGTCGACCCCAATGTGCTCGAAGCCGTTGGATATGACCCTGCCCAATTGAGCGGGTTCGCCTTTGGCGTGGGAGTCGAGAGACTTGCAATGGTCCGGCACGGCATCAAGACCGTCAAACACTTCATAGACAACGACGTTCGATTCTTGGAGCAGTTCTAGTGGTCGGAGGGACCGCGCCGGTGAAGGTTCCGCTGATCTGGCTCCAGGAGTTCATCGACCTCCCCACCACCGATGTGGGCGAGTTGAGTTATGCCCTTGACATGCTCGGTCTCACCGTTGAGAACGTTGAGATGCTTCGACCTGGTTGGTCTGATGTGTTGGTCGGGCAAGTCCTCGAGATCGCTCCTCATCCCGACGCCGACAAGATCCGGGTCTGTCAGGTTGACACCGGCGGCGGGCCGAGCCAGATCATCTGCGGCGCTTGGAACTTCGAGGCTGGCGCGATTGTCCCCGTCGCCGCACCTGGAGCGGTTCTCCCCGGCGACTTCGAGATTGGCCGGCGAAACATCAGAGGCGTCGAATCAAACGGCATGATTTGCTCAGAGCAGGAACTTGGTATCGGCGATGACCACGCCGGCATTCTCGTCCTCGACGGCGACCCTAAGATCGGCACCCCTTTCGCAGATTACGTCGAACTTCCTGATGTGGTTTTCGATCTGGAGATCACCCCAAACCGACCCGACGCCATGTCGATTCTTGGTGTCGCTCGAGACCTCGCAGCTCACTTTGATGTGGGGCATCGAATCCCGGAGATTCAGATGATCACGGTCGAGGGGTCGACGGACATCTCGATTCGAGTTGACGATCCTGTGGGTTGTAGACGTTTCACCGCGCGGGAGATCACGGATGTGACGGTCGGTCCATCTCCTTTCAACGTTCGACACCGTCTCCACAAGATCGGCGTCCGATCGATCTCCAACGTGGTCGACGTCACCAACTACATCATGTTCGAGTTGGGCCATCCACTTCATGCCTTCGATGCGGACTCGATTGTCGGTGGACGTTTGGTCGTCAAACGAGCGTCAGAGAACGAGACATTGGTGACCCTCGATAATGAGGAGAGGGTTTTGACGCCGGAGGACCTGATCATCTACGACGATGACGGGCCAACCTCGATGTCGGGCACGATGGGAGGTGCGCGCAGTGAGGTCTCTGAAACGACGACGAGGGTTCTGATGGAGGCGGCCTCATGGGACCCGCCGACGATCATGTTCATGTCTCGCCGACATGACCTCCGATCCGAGGCTTCGACCCGCTTCGAGCGCGGTGTGGATCCCAACCTTTCCGACATCGCCAATCAACGCGCCAGCGCCATGGTGGGTGCCCTTACAGGCGGCGAGATCCTCGACGGGGGCATCGACGTGATCAGCACGCCGACGGCTCCGGCAGTCGTCGACCTGCGCTTGTCTGATGTGGAGCGCCTTCTTGGCTCAGGTTTCACCGAGAGCGGCGTGTCAGCGATTCTCACTCGTCTTGGGATGGAGGTCGATGGTTTCGACCCCATGGTTGTGACGGTTCCGACATATCGACCGGATGTGACACGCCCGGCGGATCTAGTCGAGGAAGTTGCCAGGATTCACGGCTTCGACAACTTCGAGGCGACTCTTCCTTCGGGCCCTTCGGGTGGCCTCACACCCGAACAACACCGGCAGCGCATTCTTCAGACTGCCCTGATCGGCGCCGGGCTCCACCAGGCAGTGAATCTCCCTTTCATCAGCGTCGAGGACCTCGCTCATCTGCGATCCGAGTTCGCAGAATCCGACCTTCTGACTGTCAAGAACCCTCTTCGGGACGAAGAAAGCAAGCTTCGCCCAACGATGTTGCCGGGCCTGTTGGATGCCCTTCGCTACAACCTCTCGCGTGGCGCCGGGTCGGTTGGGTTGTTCGAGATAGGGAAGGTCTTTTCCTCCGCTCCAGACGAAGACGATCCCAGGCTGCCCGCCCAACCAGACCGGGTTGCGTGGGCTGCGGTTGGTGAAATCGGCACTCA
>QIDW01000058.1 GCA_003230435.1 Acidimicrobiia bacterium
GGTCTGATCCGCATCCGCGACGAGGTACTCGACCGGCTCGAAGCGGACACCATCGTGATAGTGGACTCTCACTGGTTCACCACGGTCGAACATGTCGTCTCGGCGCATGGGCACCGTCAGGGTCACATGACATCTTCAGAGCTTCCGAGGGGAATGGTTGCTATTCCTTACGACTACCCGGGAGACCCGGAGCTTGGAAAGCTTGCCGCAAGCCTCGGTGATGAGTTGGGTACTCCAACCCACGCCTCCGAGGACGATTACCTCCCGGTCTATTACGCAACGATCAACCTGGTTCACTATCTCCAGAAGAGTGAGCGGGTGGTTTCGGTGTCGGTCGTCCAAACCGGCGAGCCCGACGACTTCCTGACCATGGGAGCGGCGATAAGTGAAGCCGCGAGTCGCCTCGATCGGCGCGTCGTGGTGCTGGCGTCCGGTGGGATGAGCCATACCTTCTGGCGTCTCAGCCAGATTTCCAAACACGAAGCTTCGGATCCGGTCCACATCATCACTCCCGAGGCGAGGGCTGCTGATGAGCTTCGTCTCGATTGGATGGAGGCCGGCGACCACCGTCGAATCGTCGATTCGATGGAGGACTACATGCAGTACAACCCTGAAGGGGCTTTCGGGCACTTCCTCATGATGCTGGGAGCGGTTGGTGGCGCCGATTGCACAGCCAAGGGTGAGCTGTTCTCCGACTACGAGAACGCTACCGGGACGGGTCAGGTTCACGTGTGGTTTGAGCGGCCGGAAAGAGGCTGGACCGTCTAACCGGGTACCGGCCCATGGTCGTGGCAGAATTTCACTGTGGTCGCAGTCAGAACAGCGGACGGTCTAGTAGACGATCTCCGACGGCTCGCCTCAGAGCTGGAGACGCAGGATCTGAGATCCGGCCGGCTCACGGCAAGTCAAACCTCCCAAACGAGGGATCGGCTGGTCCGCATCATCAGGTCCTACCTGATCCCGCGCCTGACCAACCCCGAAGCCCCGCTCAGCGTTGTATTCGCTGGACCCACGGGCTCCGGCAAATCCACACTGGTCAACAGCCTTTCTGGACTGGAGGTTTCGGAGACCGGCCCGATCCGACCGACGACCAAAGGCCCGGTGATTCTCGCGTCTGAAAGGGCACGACATCAGTTCGAGAGCGTGGGGGGCGTCGATTGCGAGGTAGTAACCGGCAGAGCGCCGATCCTGAGCCATGTTGCCCTTGTCGACACTCCCGACATCGACTCCACTCTGACTGAGCACAGGGTGATGGCCGAGATCCTCATCGATTGCGCTGATGTGGTCGTGATGGTCACGTCGGCCCTGCGTTACGCAGACCTGGTGCCGTGGGAGGTCTTGAGACGTGTGAAGGCGGCAGGCACCCCCCTGATCTTTGTTCTGAACCGTGTCAACAGAGGCTCGTCTGGTGCAATAACCGACTTCGCTTCGAGGCTCTCCGAGGCGGGAGTTGAGGGGGACATCATTGCTGTGCCCGAACACCACGTTGAAGTTGGGACACACTCGGTCCCGGCGCTTGCCGTTAGGGAACTGGGTCGCCGACTCGTCGGACTGACACGAGACCGGGGCCGGTATCAGCAAGAGATCTTTCACCGTGTGATCGACTCAACGATCACTCAGATCTCGGACTTGACCGATCAGGTTGAACGGGACCGTGTGTGGGTTGAAGATATCGATGCCGGCATCCGCTCCGCCTTTGAAGACAAGGCTCAAGCCCTGGATTTGTCAGCCCTGATCACAGGTCTTGAGATGTCGAAGGTACCCGAGGGTGGTCGATGGCGGCTTCGACGTTGGCGGCGGACCAATCGTTTGAAGAGTCGTGATCTCGCTGAATTTGAATCAACGCTTCGTGGCCGGCTGATCACCCTGGTCGAGTCGGACCTGAGGAGCATCATTCTGAGAAAGGGCGAACTCGGCATCGTCGGTGGCACCGTCGAGGGCGCCGCGCATGATGTCCATTTGATAACTGGCCGGGCAATTGATGGTTGGTTCGACATCGTCCGTCGCGAAGCTGACGGAACAGACAAGCGCGACCGTTATCTGGCAGCGGCGGTTCTCATCTCGGCTGCTCTGGGCGCGGGAGGCCGGCGCCCCGCTGAGATTCTCTTCGGTCCCGACAGCGAAGTCCTCACCAACAGGGTGCGTCTCCAGCTTTTGGATCGGCTTCAAGTGACCTACACCCAGACGGCTGCACACCTTTGCGAGTCGCTCAGGCTCGTCTCTGGTGAGGGGGAGGCGGACGAGCTGCAGAGTCGCCTGACCGGCGTCGTGGTGAGGTCCCATTTCGCGGATGCGTGACACCATTATCGGTCTTTTGGACAAGGCCGACTTAGCCATCGCATCCTGCGCCGGTGTAATCGTGGACGATGATCTGGAACCGATGGCCAGGTCGGTGCGCAACGCCAGGATCCGCATCTCTTATCCAGAAGACATGAGCGTTGTCGCTGTGGTCGGCGGAACCGGCTCCGGAAAGTCGAGCCTCGCCAACGCCGTCTGCGGCGCCGACGTAACAGTGATTGGAGGAGTGCGTCCGACAACGAGACAACCGCTGGCCATCGTCTCAGAGGCTCGTGCCGCCGACATCGGCGGGTATCTCGGTGGTCTCGGCGTCAGCCATCAGGTGGCAGTTCGAATTCCGCCGTGGCTCTGTCTCATAGACATGCCAGATACGGATAGCGTTGAGGTCGAGCACCGCCTCAGGGTCGAACAGCTATTGCCATGCCTCGACATCGTCGTATGGGTCGTGGACCCGGAAAAGTACCGCGATGCAGCACTTCACAACCGCTATCTCAAGCCTCTGAGTCCTTATTCGAACCAGTTCGTCTTCGTTCTCAATCAGATCGACCGGCTGGCCCCAACTGCTGTCGAGTCTGTGGTTGCCGATCTGAAGGAGTCTCTTCAAGAAGACGGCATCGAGTCGCCCAGAATCGTGGCAACCGCGGCGAATCCCACTTCAGGCCCACCGATGGGAGTGTCCGGCCTTGTCGAAGCGCTCGAGGGAGCGGCCAAGAGTGATCGAGTATTCGAGAAACTGCTGATAGACCTGGAACAGGGGTCTAAAGGACTGCTCACGGTGACCGGCGGAACGGGACTCGACTTCGAACCACGGGCGGCGGCGGCCCTCGATACGGCGGCCCATATGGTCGTCGACGAGCGCACCCGCTCGGCTATCGACGAGCTGACCCACTTTCTCGAGGCGATTGCTACCGAAGCTGGAAGTTCAACCGGATCGAAAATTCGCGAGCTTGCCGCTTCGGTGCCCAACCATGTTCAGACAGCTGCAGAGCAGGTGATCACGCCGAGATCAGGCAAGCGGCGACTTCGGCCTCGAGGGCGGGGCAAAGAAACTGAGAGCTGGAAGGCCGACCAGAGAGACGCAATTCGGCTATCACTCGACGGTCTGGTGATTGGCCCTGTCCGCGGCATCCTGGCAACACGTGCCCGAGCGAACGCTGCTCTGGCCGATTTGTCGTTGTCGATGGCGTCAGCCAGAGCACGCACCACTAGTTAACCTGCCGATTCGATGGAGCTCTGGGTATCGAATCTCATCCGAACCGGCGTCGTTCTTGTTGTGTCGGTGGTCGCATACTGGATATCCCTCCGCGCCGGTTACCGACTGGTGCAGAAGGTGGCCGGCCGTGGCGATGAGAGAGAGGCCAGGGCCGAGACGCTGTGGCTTGTGGTGCGTCGTGTCATCCAACTGGCCATCGTCTTGACGGCAATTCTGGTGGTATTCGCGGTTTGGGACTTCAGCATCGCCCCGTTCCTGGCGGTTGGGACGGTTCTCGCGGCAGCCGTGGGTTTCGGCGCGCAGGATCTGGTGAAAGACGTCATTGCCGGATTTTTCATCCTCATGGAGGACCAGTTCCACGTGGGGGACACCATCACCATCGCCGGTACGACAGGCACCGTCGAGGACATACAACTTCGTGTGACGGTGCTCCGTGATGTGGAAGGAAGAGTCCATTTCGTGCCCAACGGCCAGATCACCGTGATGTCCAACTACACGAGTCACTTCGCCCAACCTGTGATCGACATTGGCATCTCATACGACTCGGACGTCGATCTTGCCCTCGTGGTTCTGAAAGAGGTCCTGGACTCGCTGGCGAGCGACCCCGAGTGGAGCTCTCGCATCAAAGGTGAGGGTGAGGTCTTCGGTGTCAACAAACTCGATGACTCCGCAGTAGTGGTGAGAGGAAGGATCACGACCGTGGCCGAGGAGCGTTGGTCAGTTCGTCGAGAAGCTTTGCGCCGCATCAAGGAGCGGTTTGACGCCGAGGGCATCACCATTCCGTTCCCTCAGGTGACCATTCACAAGGCAGACTGACCACCAATGACACCCAGGGCGTCCGGAAGCCAGTCGACCATTGCATGATCGACCATGCCCAGCGACTCTCCGTCTGCCTGCACCGCCACCGGTGGGTCGGCTTTCACCTCCACACCCTCGACCGCTTTCCACACCT
>QIDW01000219.1 GCA_003230435.1 Acidimicrobiia bacterium
CCGAGTCTTCCTCGATGCCGGTCTCCACCTCGGTCGAACACATCGGGCACGTAACCACCGGAATCATCCCCACGATGAACTTGAAACCGCACTCCGGGCACTCGATCTTCGGCATGGGTAGGTCAGGTTGTGGAGGTGGTGGCGGCGGTGGCGGCGGAGGTGGCGCTGCTCCCGCTCCGGACGGTCCGACACCCGGCGCTGCCGCGTAACCACCGACCTCGGCGGGCGCCTCCCGTGCTGCCGCATCGCGAACAACATTCACCGAACCGCAAACCGGGCAAGGGAACCGGCCCGCCCCCGGCACCTCGAACTCTGTTCGACATGATCCACAACGAACTTTCATTCCTCTTCTCCCAATTCGACTGGCTCTCCGACCGCCCCGATAGCCATCAGATAGTCGGCCTCGAGACGGAGCACTTCTTCAACGTCTCCGCGAGGGTAGGACACGCCGTGTTTTGCCTGAATCTGACCGACGACGTACTCGACGGAAGCGTCGTGACCGCCGGCAACGGTCTCAACCGGATTGCTCCGGCGGTCCTGGGCGAGGCCTTGCAGGTAGAAGACCTCCCACTCCAGAATCCGTCGGACGTCGGCCCTGGTCAGAGAGGATTCTTCCGGAAGTCCGGTGTGAGCGTGTTTGACTGCATCCTCAATCACATACTCGAGCGGCTCATATGAGGGACGTCTCTTTGCCTCCTGCCAGACGATGAGAGCGACGATCAGCAGGAACACCCCAACAAGAAGAGCAACAAACGATACGAAGGCCGTGGGTGACACAAGCGTTGAGTATCAGAGATCTGACGAGTCCGGGCAAACCCCTCGACGAGGCCCCCTTCAGAAAAAGGGGAGGAAAGCTCAGAACGCTTCGACGGGAAGATCCATCAGCGAACCGTCCTCCGCCGCGGCCGCATCGCGACGGGCAGCAACTTTCGGTGCGACGTCGTTGAGAATCCAGCGGGCCGACTCCACCTTGCCCCGGTAGAACGGATCCTCGTCCAGCTTCTCGATGGCAATCTCGGCATGTCTCAGCATCTGCCAGGCAATGACAACCTCGGACAGCGACTCGAGAAGTGCGTCGGTGTGGAGAGCGACCTTGTAGAGCTCCTCTTTGTCCCCGGCGAGCGAGGCCATCAGATGCTCGACTATCGACCCGAGTTGGGTCTGTGCATCGTCGAGGATCGTGCCGAGCTTCTCCCTTTCGGTGGCAAGAGGGTCATCGTCGGGACCACCTTTGATGAACTCGACGATCTCTGCCGCTAGCGAGGCGAGAGCGGAACCTTGGTCGCGTGCGATCTTGCGGAAGAACAGATCGAGGGCCTGAATGCCCGTCGTGCCCTCGTAGATCGTGTCGATCTTGGCATCCCGGATGTACTGCTCGATGGGATAGTCCTGGGTGTATCCGGAACCGCCGAACACCTGCATCGAGGTGGCCAACAGCTCGTAGGCCTTCTCAGATGAGTAACCCTTGACCATCGGAAGGAGCAAATCGTTGCGACGCTCCCAGTGGTCGTCACCAGGATGAAGCTGGATCTGGTCCTGGACCCACGCCGTATAGAAGACCAGGGCGCGCAGGCCCTCTGCATAGGCCTTCTGTTTCATCAGCATTCGGCGAACGTTGGGGTGGCTGATGATCGGAACCTTGGGCGCTCTCTTGTCGGCAGCCTCGGTGAGATCGGCGCCCTGCACGCGCTCCTTGGCGTACTCGAGAGCATTGAGGTAGCCGGTGCTCAGGGTTCCCATGGCCTTGGTGCCGATCATCATCCGGGCCGATTCGATCACCCGGAACATCTGCCTGATTCCGTCGTGTTTGTTTCCGACGAGGTAACCGACGGCGGGGTCATCGGCGCCAAATGTCATCTCACAAGTCGTTGACCCTTTGATACCCATCTTCTTTTCGAGGCTGGTGGCGTATACCCCGTTTCGTGGCCCCAACGACCCGTCGTCGCCCACCAGGTATTTGGGAACGACGAACAACGAGAGGCCCTTGGTCCCGGGCCCGGCCCCTTCGGGGCGGGCGAGCACGAGGTGGATGATGTTCTCGTTGATGTCTTGCTCACCACCGGTGATGAATCGTTTGACACCCTCGATGTGCCATGTTCCGTCACCCTGATCTACGGCTTTGGTGGTGCCGGCGCCCACATCGGAACCGGCGTCGGGCTCGGTGAGGATCATCGTTCCGCCCCAGTCGCGCTCGATCCAGAGCTTGGCGAATTCCTTCTGCTCCTCGGTTCCCTCCTCGAAGAGAACCCGTGCGAACAGTCCGCCACCTGAGTAGAACTGCGCGGTGGTGTTGGCAGCGAACAGCATTTCCGACAGCGCCCACAAAACCGTTGGTGGTGCAGGGATTCCACCCATCTCCTCGGTTAGTCCCAGTCGATTCCAGCCACCGTCCTTGAAGGCCTTCACACTCTTTTTCACGGAGTCGGGAATCGTTACCTGACCGTCGACGAGCTCGAGGGGTATCCGATCTTGGTCGGCGTACGAAGCGGCGAAATCTTCGGTAGCGATGCGCTCGATCTCGCTGAGGATGTCATCGACCGTCTCCCTATCGAGATCGGCCCATTCGCCGGTGCCGAGGTGGTCCTGAATCTCGAGGACCTCGTAGAGGTTGAACTCGATGTCACGGAGATTCGACTTGTAGTGGCTCACTTCTTGCCCTCTTCATCTTTGAGTGATCATTCTAATTTGAATAAACGCTCAACCAAATCGAATTGTTCCAACGACCGCTACCGTTGGCCGAATGCGTTACCGGGCGGGTCTCGAAACCCGTGACAAGATCCTCGACGCAACCCGTCGTTTGATCACCGAAGCCGGGCTCGAAAGCACCACTATCAAGGCGATCTGCGATCGAGCAGGCGTGCTTCCGGGCAGCTTCTACAACCTCTTCGACTCCAAAGAGCAGGCCATCGTCACGGTTGTCCGAGAAGCAATCGAGGCAGTCGACCCCGATCCCCAACATCTGGGAAGGGACACACTCGCCGCACTGGTCGAGGCCTACATTGTTTTCATCACTAGCCAGGCCGACCTAGCCGGTGTCTACATCGCAATTGCCGTCTCCGGGACTCGTAACAACCCCGATCTGAGGGGGCGTTTCCTACGACACCATGAGGGGCGGGTCGAGCGCTTCGCCGCGGCCATCGAAAGGGAGCACCCGGAAATGGAAACGGAAGAAACAACGCGGCGCGCCGAGACCCTGGTTTCGGCACTCAACGGTATAGCGCTTCACCGGGTCCTCGATCCGAACTTCGACGTCGCCAGGCACGGTCGGGCTCTCCTCAGCGGTGCCTTGACACCTGATTGATGGAGTTCGGCATACAGGCCAGGGGTGATTGGGACCACGTACTCAAAGTGGCCAGGTGGGCCGAGGAGCGTGGCCTTCTCTCGCTCGCTCTGCCAGACCACTACCTGCAAATTGGCGACAACCTCAACGAACCGGCATGGGACCACCTGATTCACTTCGCCGGTCTGGCCCGTGAGACCACCCTCGAACTGGTGTCACTGGTGTCTCCGGTGACGTTCCGACACCCGGGAGTCCTTTACAAGATGGCTGTGACCATCGACGAGATCTCCGGTGGCCGGTTCACGCTTGGTCTCGGTGCCGGGTGGATGGACGAGGAGTTCGAGGTCTTTGGTCTCCCGTACCCCGAGCTCGAGGTGCGTATGGAGATGCTGGAAGAGGCGATGGCGTACATGCGTGCGGCGATCACACTTGGGGACAACGGCTTCCAAGGCCAGCACTATCAGTTGGCGGACTTCGACCCCCACCCACACCCCACCAACCTGCGTCTCATGATCGGAGGCGCCGGACGTCCCAAGAGCCGTCGCATCGTCGCCCTGCACTGCGATGAGTACAACCTCTATGCCCGCAAGCCTGAGGGTTATCGAGAAGTTTGGGAGGCAACCCGAGCCGAAGCCGCAGAGGCAGGCCGCGACCCGGATTCGATCTTCTGGACCTCCGCCGGCCCGGCCCTCGCGGCCAAGAAGGACTCGGACTATCGCCGGCTTCTCGAAGCCTGGGCCGAAAAGAGAGGGCAGTCGCCTGAGAAGGTCGAGGAGGTCTACGAAGAGCGGGGTTATCCCCACGGCCCGGGCTCCAAGGCAGCCGAGATGGTGGCGGCGTTGGAGGAGGCGGGTTGCCAGCGTTACTTCCCACAGATCTTCACCAACAACATGGCCGACTTCGACATCAACCTCGACGCCTACCAGGGTTAGGGTCGGGAAAAACCCGTTTTGTGAAGATTCGCGCGGCGAAATAGCACACGCGGCCTATACCCGCGTAGATCTTCACAAAAGCATTCTCAGGAGGCGATTATTTGAAGTTCTCGATCATGACCGAGCCCCACCTCGGTGGCACCTATGACCAACAACTCGAGGTAGCCCGGTGGGCGGAAGCGGAAGGATTGGTTTCCTTTGCACGCTGTGACCACTTCCTCTCC
>QIDW01000055.1 GCA_003230435.1 Acidimicrobiia bacterium
AAATGGCTACTTATCCGATTCGAATGTATGGCGATCCTGTCCTCCGGATGGAGGCGAAGCCTGTTATCGACATCGACTCCGCTGTGCACTCGTTGGTTCGAGACATGATCGAGACCATGTACGACGCTCCGGGTGTGGGGCTCGCGGCGAGCCAGATCGGTATTCCGCGCCGGGTGGCTGTCTTCGACGTCCAGGACGAACTGGGTGCCCGCGTGATGATCAACCCCGAGATCGTCGAGAGGAGTGGCGAGTGGGAGTTTGAAGAGGGTTGTTTGTCTGTCCCCGACCGTTACTGGCCCATCGTCCGACCCGGGTTCGTTCGTGTGAAGGCTCTCGATCTCGACGGCAACGAGATTGAGCTGGCTGGTGATGGGCTCGTTGGACGCGTTCTCCAGCATGAGGTTGATCATCTCGACGGATACCTACTGGTCGATCGGCTCCCCAAACGTGTCCGCAAGAACGCGTTGAAAGAGCTACGAGAAGAAGCGCTTGGTCTGGGATGACCCGGATTGTTTTTCTTGGGACCCCGGATGCCGCCGTTTCGGCTCTCGCTGCTTTGACTGGGGAGTTCGATGTTGGCCTTGTGCTCACCCAACCGGATCGACCCAAGGGTCGTTCCGGGACACCGAAAGCACCGCCGGTCAAGATGTTCGCTCTGGATGCGGAGCTGGCGGTTGCCCAACCGTCTACTTCTGCAGAGATGGCCTCGGCCATCACAGCCGCAGGGAACTTCGATGTCGGTGTGGTCGTTGCCTACGGTCGGATACTTGATTCTGGTGTTTTGGCCCTGCCGATGGCTGGGTTTCTCAACGTGCACTTCTCGCTTCTTCCCCGCTGGCGCGGCGCGGCGCCCGTTGAGCGTGCCCTCATGGCCGGAGACACGATGATTGGGGTGACCGTGATCAAGATCGATGAGGGTCTGGACACCGGCCCGGTTCTAACCGCCCAGGCCGTGGATGTCTTCCCTGATGAGAATGGGGGCGACCTCACAGATCGACTCGCTGATCTGGGAGCAAGGCTCATTGTCACGGCTCTACCTGGGTACATGGACGGGTTGGTTGTCCCGGTGAGCCAATCTGAAGAGGGCGCGACCTACGCCCACAAGATCTCCACCGAAGATCGTTTGCTGTTTACGTCATCCTCAGCCGGCGATTTCGTCAACCGGGTACGCGCTCTTGCGCCCAATCCAGCGGCGACGATCGAAATAGATGGACACTCGCACAAGGTTCTTGAAGCACGCCGATCCAATCATGTGCCTGTCGCCGGAACCTGGGTTGTGGTCGATTCCGTCCCGGTGCTCGGTGTTGGCGGTGAGGGTGTGGAGCTGGTCTTGTTGCAGCCATCGGGCAAGAGGGCCCAACCAGGAGCGGACTGGGTTCGGGGGAGGCGGCGGAAGGCTGGTGTGGTTTCTTGACCTGCGGTCTGACATTCCCTTTTGCAATCGCGGCGTATGACACCGGGCGAGCGACGGCGCTCGTACACTCAATCGTCAGTGAGCATCAAGATTGCGCCGTCACTTCTTGCCGCAGACTTCGCGCGACTGGAGTCCGAGATCAAGGGGATCGAAGACCACGTCGACTGGCTACACCTTGACGTCATGGATGGGCATTTCGTGCCGAACATCTCCTTTGGGATGCCGGTCATCGAAAACGTCAGAAGGGTTACGGACCTATATTTCGACTGTCACGTGATGACGACGAACCCCGACACCTATCTGGAAGATTTTGCTGGGGCAGGGGCGAACCTCGTGTCCATGCACATCGAGGCGATCCCCGACCCGACCGGTCCGGCCGAACGCGCCAGGCTGGTGGGGCTCGATTTTGGCCTCGTCATCAACCCGATCACTCCCTTTGAGGGGATCGCACCATTCGTGGAGTTATGTGACTTGGTCGTGGTGATGTCGGTTGAGCCGGGTTTCGGGGGCCAGTCTTTCATTCCGGAGGTCCTGCCCAAGGTCGAAGCTGCTAGAGAATGGGTTGAGAACCGGGGTTTGACGGCCGATATTCAGGTCGATGGAGGTATCACAACCGATAACGCACGGCTGGCGGCCGACGCCGGAGCGAACGTGCTGGTTGCGGGATCTTCCGTATTCGGAGCAGACGACCCAGCGTCGGCGGTAATGGAGATAAGAAGGGCAGTGGAGAGCTAGATGAGTGAACGTGTCCTGGTAGCGGACGACGACCCGGACATCTTGACCGTGGTCAAGATCAACCTCGAGCTCGACGGCTTCGAGGTCGATACCGCGGTCGATGGCGAGGACGCCATACAAAAAGCAACGTCCACTCCACCGAACGTGATCGTCCTCGACATCATGATGCCGAGGATGGATGGGCTGACGGCATTGCATCGTCTCCGCAGTCAGGCCGCGACCGCCAACATTCCGATCATCCTTCTGACCGCCCGCGGACTACCCGAGGACCGGGTGCGTGGTCTCGAGCTCGGTGCCGACGATTACATCACCAAGCCGTTCGACATCACGGAGTTGGCCGCGAGAGTCAGAGCCGTTCTTCGAAGAACTCAGGCCGCTCGGGACTTGTCACCCCTCACCGGTCTTCCCGGGAACTTCAGGATCACGGCTGAGATCGAGGACTGCATTCGCGAAGAGCGTGCTTTCGCGCTGGTCCATGGCGACCTTGACAACTTCAAGGCCTTCAATGATCACTACGGATTCATGCGCGGCGATGAGGTGATTCGTTTCTGCGCATCGAGCTTCAGCGAGGCTTCGGAGAGTCTTGGAATGACGGACATCTTCGTCGGGCATATCGGCGGAGACGACTTCGTGGCCATCATCCCGCCCGAGATGTCAGAGCCGTTCGCCAAGGAGGTCATAGAGCGATTCGACGACGGGATACTGGACCTCTACGACACAGCGGATGCGCTTCGCGGCTACATCGAGGTGATCGATCGCCGAGGTGAGCGTTACGCCTTCCCCGTCGTGTCGCTGTCCCTGGGTGTAGCGTCTACCGAAGTGCGAGAAATCGGCACGCAATGGGAGGCGTCGGCGATAGCGGTGGAAATGAAAGAGTTCGCAAAGAAGCAGCAAGGCTCGACATACCGCATCGATCGTCGAACGGCCTAGTGTCCCGAGCTGTGGAGGTCGACGACCGCCACATGCGACGCGCCATCGGACTGGCGCGACCCCATAGAACCCACCCGAATCCACGCGTCGGCGCCGTTGTGGTTGATAGATCAGGCCTGGTCATCGGGGAGGGTGGGCATCTCGGGGTGGGAGACGATCACGCTGAGGTAGTTGCCTTGCGGGCTGCCGGCAGAGCGGCGGCCGGGTCCACGTTGTATGTCACATTGGAACCCTGCACCCACCAAGGGCGCACCCCTCCATGTGTTGACGCGGTCATCGAAGCCGGTGTCCGGCGGGTTGTGATCGGAGCAGGCGATCCGGATGCTCGGGTCGCAGGGGCTGGGATCGCTCGTTTACACGAGGCGGGACTGGAGGTCGTTGAGGGCGTCCTGACCGCTGATGTGCGGGAGTTGGACCCTGGCTACTTCCACCACCGCGAGACAGGCTTGCCACGCGTCACCCTCAAGTACGCCATGACTCTGGACGGTTCGGTCGCAGCCGCCGACGGAACATCGCAGTGGATCACATCTGAGGAAGCTCGGATGGATGCCCATCTTCTGCGAGCCGACGTCGATGCTGTCGTGATCGGCGCTGGAACACTGAGAACCGATGATCCCCGTCTGACGGTGCGTATTGCGGGATACGACGGTCCTCAGCCTATCCCGGTTGTCGTGGCCGGGGTAGGCGACCTCCCCGAGGCTGCTCGGATATGGGAGAGGGAGCCGGTGGTGTTGTCGACCACCGACCGCAAGGTTCCTTCGGGCCGGGTAGTGCATGTTGAAGGGGCAGATGGTTTTCCGGATCCGACGTCCGCTTGCCATATCCTCTCCGAGCTCGGCTACCTCGACGTCTTGGTCGAGGGCGGTGCAAAGCTGGCGGGGGAGTGGTGGAGGGCTGGTGTCATGAGCCGCGGCGTGGTTTATATCGGAGCCATGGTTGGTGGCGGCAGTGGAATCAGCCCGCTCGCTGGAGTGTTCCAAACCATCGATGACGCGGCAGTTGTGTCGTTGACCGGGGTGCGTAGCCTTGGCACCGACTATCGAATCGACTTCGAGCCGAAGTAGCCAATGTTCACAGGAATCGTGGAACAAATCGGATCTGTCCTGGGCGTCGCCTACAGGGGCGAGGGACGCAGATTGGTCCTGTCTGGCCGGGGCCTCGTCGAGTTGGGTGTGGGGGCTTCCATCTCTGTGAACGGCGTTTGTTTGACTGCTGTAGAGGTCGAGGGCGACAGCGTCACAGTTGATGTGATTCCGGAGACCCTGAATCGGACCAACCTGAGCGAGGTCGAAGTAGGCGGAAGTGTCAATCTGGAAAGGCC
>QIDW01000293.1 GCA_003230435.1 Acidimicrobiia bacterium
CGGCCTGGATCTCTTCGATCATGTTGGGATCGGACATTCTGGCGACTCCACCGTCTTTGCGAATGTCCGCAGGAACCCGCTCCAGCGCCATCACGGCAACGGCTCCTGCCTCCTCTGCGATCTTGGCCTGGTCGGCATTGACAACGTCCATGATGACGCCGCCCTTGAGCATTTCGGCAAGGCCTCGCTTGACGCGATCGGTTCCGGTTTCCACTACTCGTAACTCCTATGGGAAAGACTCGATTGTACTGCGAAATCGATCGCTCTCCTAAGTGACACACCACTCAAGCGAGACTCTCCTCATACACGGCTCTGTAGGCGGTTGCGACTGTGTCCCAATCGAATCTGGCGGCGCGGATCTGCCCGCGCCGAGCCAAGTCAGCACGCGCCCCATCGTCGTTGAGAAGCTCGACCAGGCCGGCGGTCAGCTCCGAGACGTCGCCCGTTTTGAAGAATCGGACCCCATCACCAGCCATGTCAGCGAACGATTGGAGGTCAGACGCGAGCACAGCGGCACCCGCGGCCATGGCCTCGACAAGAGCGATCCCGAATGACTCCCCGCCGGTGTTGGGCGCTACAAACACGGCGGCTGAGTTCAAAACCCCGACCTTGGTTTCGTCGTTGACGCGGCCCATCCATTCCACGTCATGAGATCCACGGTCGGCCCCCATCACCACGAATGTGACACATCGCCCCATGCCTCGAGAAGCAGATCGAGACCCTTTCTTGGCTCGTCGCGACCCAGGAAAGCGACACGGCGCGGTTTGCGTTCCAGATCGGTTGACATGGCCGCTACATCCAGGCCATTGGGGACAATCACCACATCCATGTGGTTTCTCACCGCCCCGGCGGCAGTCTCGGAAACGGCCGTGATGCTCCTCACATTCTCTCCCAGAATCCGCGCAAGGTACGGCCCGACGAAGCTGTAGAAGCGTTTTGCGAAAGCTTCGGGCGCCGCGTGAAAGGTTGCGACGACCGGTGGGCCAGCGCGCAAAGCGCTGAGGGACACCGTTGGCATGAGCGGCTCGTGCACGTGAAGAAGATCAAGGTCCGGGCCAGCCCTCTGTATTGCTCTGCGGACGCGCGGATCCAGCGAAATGGGCATCATCGAGCCATTGCCGGGGATGGCAACCGATGACCCGAGATCGACGCCGTCAACACCCTCCGGCAGTCCGGGCCCGATCACGGACACCTCATCGCCAAACGAACGGAGTGCTCCGCCGAGACCAAGGACTTGAGCCTGGACACCGCCGGGCTTTGAAAGATCGTATGGGCAAACGAGCCCGATGCGCATACGGCTATTCCTCGTCGGAGGGCCAGTTGGGCACGACCAGGTGCCACTGGTCGGGTGCCTCGCGGATCAGAAACTCGAGTTCTGCTGCCATCGACTGGGTCATCTTCTTCACCCGATCCGAGCGTTTTCCCTCGGGTACTTCGATCGCGGGCCTCACCACGACACGGTGGCCGTCACCGTCGAAATAGACGGCCACGGGAAAAAGCGGAGCCCCGGTTTTGACTGCCAGCGCGGCCGGGCCCGCCGGGAGGGTTGTCTTCTCGCCAAAGAACTCGACCTCGACTCCTTTCCCATTCAGGTCTCTATCCGAAAGAAGAGCTACCGCCTTGTTGTCGGCGATCGCCGCCTCTAACTGCCTCATCACCTCGATCCGGCCGGTTGCCAACACGATCTCGATTCCGAAGTCGTTGCGCATGGAGGTGAACCAGTCTGTGATTCGCTTGTTGGGCAGATTCTCCGCCACCGCTACAACAGGGATACCCTCCCTCACGGCCACCGGCGCCGCCACCTCCCAGTTCCCCACATGAGGCACCGAAAAAACCATCCCGTTGCCCTCATCTTTGGCCGCGAGCACCATGTCGAGACCCTCGACCGAGGTTTTCTCCAGAATCCCGGGGACCCTTTGCGCCCTGACCCAAAGAGCCTCGGCGAAGTATCGGCCGTACGACTTCATCACCGACTCCGAGGCCCTGGCGACATCGGTCTCGCCACCGAGTACGCGCTTCATGTGGCGTGTCGCCATTTGACGCCGCCCACTGTCGGCCGAGTACCACATACGGCCGGCAAAGCTTCCGAGCCAAACTGCCACACTGTGCGGAAACAACCCCACCAGACCGACACCGACACGCAGACCCCAGTAAGCCAGCCGAGCCTTCACTCGATCGAGCGGTAGGTTTTCGCGAAGCGGACCACAACGGTGAGCCATACCAGGGTCACAAAGATCCACAACATCGGCTCTACATAGCCCAGGATCAAACCCAGGCTGAACAGAATGATCCGTTCGGCGCGTCCCATCAAGCCGCCCCTGCCGTCATAACCTTCGGCTTCGGCGCGCGCCCGCATGTATGGGACCATGAGAGCTCCTCCTACTGCCAGCACGATCAAAAGCATGGCCCTGGAATTGCCGGCCATCACTACTCCGAGACCCGCAAATGCGGCGATCTCGCCGAATCGGTCGAACGCCGAATCCAGAAAGGCCCCTTTCGCCGTGACCTTGTCGGAAGCTCTGGCGACCGCCCCATCCAACCCATCGAGCAGGGAGCCCAGTAACACGATCAATGCTCCCGTCCTGGAGGCCCCCGCGCCTATTGCGACAGACCCTGCTACTACGACGACGAGACCCAGGACGGTCATGGCGGTCGGCGTCATACCGACGGCCGCGAGGGTCTTGCCGATTGGCTCGAGGAACCGGGTGATCCGAGGTCGGATCCGCATGTCGATCACCGCCGGGAACGTAGCACTCCCACCGGATACAGGCGTTACAACCAGGGTTAGGATCCACCTTCTTTCCACAAGGAGGTCGAGTGGTTCCGGAGAAAGTTCGCAACGTCGCCCTGGTGGGTCATAGCGGAAGTGGGAAAACGACACTCGCCGAAGCCATGCTGTATGTAGGCGGCGCCAGTAAGCGAATGGGATCGGTAGACGAGGGAACCACGGTCTTCGATCACGAACCCGAGGAGATCGAAAGGAACATCTCGCTGGGACTCAGCGTCGGCACCGTGAGCTGGAATGGGACCCGGGTCAACATCATCGATACACCCGGGTCGAGTGATTTCATCGGCGATGCTCGATCGGCCTTGCGCGCGGCCGATCTGGCCCTCTTCTGCGTGTCGGCAGTCGACGGAATCGAAGTCCAGACCGAACAGCTCTGGCGATCGGCCGGCGATGAGGGCATTCCGCGAGCAATTGTGGTCACCAAACTCGATCGCGAGCGCGCCTCCTTTGAGCGGACCCTCAGCGAGTTACGGGCTGCATTTGGCAAGGCCATTGCACCGATCCAGGTCCCTATAGGCGGGGAAGGCGACTTCCGAGGGCTGGTCAGGGTGGCTTCGGAAAGGGCATACGAATACGGCGCTGGCGCCACCATTGGGTCTCTGGTTGACCTGCCTGCGGAGGTTGAAGCCCGGGTCCATGCAGCCCACACGGCACTCATCGAGACTGTCGTCGAATCTGATGACGGGATGATGGAGGAGTACTTCGAAGGCAAGGAGCCAACCCGTGAACAAGTGGTCTCTACCATTCATCACGGGATCATCGCCCGCGAGATCGACCCCGTCCTCGTCACTTCAGCCGAGCGACTGATCGGCATCGACACGCTTCTCGAGTTCATCGTCGACTACGGACCCAATCCACTAGAGCGGGCCTTCCCCCCAGTCTCCACAGGCGAGGCGATTCCCATATCCGCCGAAGGCCCACTCGTCGCTTACGTTTTCAAGACCTTCTCCGATCCTTTCGTTGGCCGCATCTCCCTTTTCAGGATCTTCTCGGGGACAGCCAAAGCCGACCAGGACCTGGAATTGGCTCGTGGTGGCAAGGTTCGCCTCCACAATCTCTTCAAGCTGCAGGGCAAAGAGCATCATGAGGTCTCCGAACTCCCCGTGGGCGGAATCGGTGCCGTCGCCAAGAACGAGAATCTCCACTCGGGCGACACTCTCCGGTCGCCGGATGTTGACGTGGTCGTAGAGCCGGTCGAGTACCCCCGCCCAATCGCCGAGGTGGCGATCGCCCCCCACTCCCACCACGATGAGGAGAAGCTGTCCACAGTCCTGCACCGCATCGAGCAGGAGGACCCGACTATCCGGATTGAAAGACGCGCTGAGACCGGTGAGACCGTCATGTCCGGGCTGGGCGACAGTCACATCGACGTCACCCTTGCCCGGATCCAACGAATGTTCGGCGTCCAGATCGACGCCTCTCTCCCGAAGGTCCCCTACCGAGAGACCATCACCCTCAGCGCCGAGGCGGAGGGGAAGCACAAGAAGCAGTCGGGAGGCCGGGGGCAGTTCGGTGTCGCTTCAGTCAGGTTCTCGCCGAGACCGCGGGGAAGCGGATATGAGTTCATCAACTCTGTGAAGGGTGGCTCGATACCGCGGGGTTTCATCCCGGCCGTCAACAAGGGTGTCAAGGAGGCGCTGGATCGCGGGCTCATTGCTGGTTATCCGGTCATCGATGTCGCTGCCGAGGTTTACGACGGCAAACACCACGCGGTCGATTCCGACGAGCTGTCATTCCGCATGGCCGGGATCCATGCCTTCCGGAACGCTGCCGACAAGCTGAGACCGGCATTGTTAGAGCCGATCATGAAAGCCCGGGTTACGGTCCCGGAGGACTACCTCGGCGATGTGATGGGAGACATCAACTCGAGACGTGGTCGCGTCCTGGGCATGGATGGCGAGGGGAGCTTGCGGACGGTCACCGCAGAGGTTCCGATGGCCGAAATGAGGCAATACGCAGCAGAACTGCGATCATTGGCTTCTGGGCGTGGCACGTTCGAGGTCGAATTTGATCACTACGCCGAAGTGCCCCACGCAGAAGCCCAACAGGTGATCGCAGCCGCTCGGTCCGAGGACGAATGAGCTGGCAAGGAAAGGAATTGCAATGCCGGACGCGATTTTCCGTTATGGAGACAATGAACTGACCCTCCCATCTCGAGTAGGGAC
>QIDW01000088.1 GCA_003230435.1 Acidimicrobiia bacterium
GACAGACTCGCCAGACAAAGGGGGCGCCCCGGTTCGCGTCTACTCGGGTTATTCAGGCTGGGGATCGGAGCAGTTGGAGGGCGAGATCGCCATTGGCTCTTGGTACGTGGTTCAGGCGTCTCCCGACGACCCGTTTGACGACCCTGAAGCACAATGGAACAAGGTCCTTCGCAGGCAGTCTGGATTTCTCTCGCTCGTATCGACTTATCCGCACGACGTCAGTCAGAACTGAAGACGTCAGTCAAAACTGAAGACGCATCGCTGATGGAGGGGGCCCTACGCTGGATGCTCGTGACCGCCGGAACCGCTCCCCGTCTCAGACCGAGTCTGAAGAATCAAGCACCGGGACTTGTTGTGGAGAGAGAGTTATGGGTCACGGAGTCCACAGTTGTGGTCGGTGTGGATGAAGTGGGTAGAGGGGCTTGGGCAGGACCGCTAACAGTTGGTGCGGCCGTCGTTCCGAGACACCGCCGGGTCTACAAGATTCGCGATTCGAAGATGCTGACGGAAGTCGAGAGGGAGGCGCTCTTCGAACGTGTCGCAGAGTGGTGTCTCGCATGGTCAGTGGGACATGCTTCATATTCGGAATGCGATGAGCTCGGAATGTCGGCCGCGCAGAAGTTGGCCGCACGCCGGGCAATCGATGGGCTGGGTGTGGCCCCAGACCACGTTTTGGTAGATGGCAACTGGGATTTCGTAGGCGGTGCGCGCACGATCGTGAGGGGTGACAGCACCTCCCTCTCCATCGCTGCTGCATCAATCCTCGCAAAAGTGACCCGAGACCGAATGATGCGGGCACAGACTGATCGATTCCCGGCCTACAACTTCGAAGGAAACAAGGGTTATCCGTGTCCGATACACAAAGCTGCTCTCCAGGCGTTTGGGCCGACAGCGATACACCGAAGGTCCTGGGTTTTCATGGACAATCTCATGTGGAACGGATTGGAGCGTTTCTATCGACCCGACCCCCAGATGGAGATTCCCTTTGGGCGGTGAGGATGGTGAAGCCATGCATTGGCGCAGCCGACCCAATAGGAGTGATTAGGCATGTACCTTGAGCTCTCCGAAAGGGACCGGTCTCTTCTCGCCGGCGACCTGGGCGAAGCTCAACAGCTCGCTATGGAGTTGCTGATAGCCGTTGGCGAGGCCGATGGCGCCCATCACCTGATCGATATCGAAGCGGCTCACATCGACGGATGCTCCTATCACGGGCAGGCGGGTGTTGATTTTGCCCGGGAGCTTGTCGAGGGTGGCGGCGAGGTGCAGGTTCCGACCACTCTCAATGTGTCCTCCATCGACCTGCTTCATCCAGATCTCTACAAGGGAGATCCGGCCCTGGCCGAATCGGCCAAAGGTTTGATGGACCTCTATGTTGCTCTTGGATGCTCGCCTACCTGGACCTGTGCGCCGTACCAACTCCATGATCGACCATCGTTCGGCCAGCAGATCGCCTGGGGGGAGTCGAACGCGATCGTTTTCGCCAATTCCGTTCTTGGTGCTCGCACCAATCGGTATGGCGACTTCATGGACATTTGCTGTGCATTGACCGGTCGGGCTCCATATGCGGGCTTGCACACCGATGCGGGGCGTCTCGCGACAACTCAGTTCAACGTTGTGCTGCCCGACTCGATCCTCGATGACGACCTCGCCTATCCGTTGCTGGGCCACGTTCTGGGTCAGTTGGCCGGCAATCGAGTCTCGGTGATTACGGGACTCGATGAGCGTGCCGACGAAGATCGCTTGAAGGCCCTAGGTGCGGCAGCGGCCTCCTCCGGTGCGGTGGCGATGTTCCACGCTGTTGGGGTCACACCCGAAGCAGCCACGCTGAGCGAAGCGCTCGGAGATACGCCGGCGCACCATGTGGTGGAGCTTTCCCTTGACGCTCTTCGGGACGCCCGACGCGAACTCACAACGGCTATCGGAAGGCTTGGCGCCGTGAGCGTCGGAACGCCTCACATGTCACTTGAAGAACTGGGCTCCCTGGCGGTGCTGGTCGACGGTCGCAAAGCGACAGTTCCGTTTTACGTCAGCACATCGCGTGATGTTCTTTCAGAAGCGGAGACCGCAGGAGTAATGACTCCTATCGAGGCATTTGGCGTCATCGTCGTAGCCGATACCTGCACCTACATCACACCGATCATGGGCGACATCGAAGGTGACGTCATGACCAACTCCGCCAAGTGGGCCTACTACGCACCGGCGAACCTCGGTGTCAGCGTCGTCATCGGGTCCCTGGCCGACTGTGTCGAATCCGCGGTGACCGGTTCAGCGGTGACAACGGGGGAGTGGTAATGAAGGTCGATCGGGTCCTGGTTGACGGAGTGGCCTCCGGTGAAGTCCTGGCTCTCGACGCACCCCTTTCCATCTGGGGTGGTGTCGACGCCGAATCTGGACGGATCGTCGAAGCAGCCCACCCCCAGTTCGGTGAATCTCTCACAGGCAAAATGGTGGTTCTTCCCCACGGCCGCGGGTCGAGTTCGTCCTCGTCGGTGCTTGCCGAGATGCTTCGCATCGGAACCGGTCCGGCGGGAATCGTTTTGGAGGAGCCCGACTCGATTCTTGTGATCGGCGTATTGGTAGCCAACCGTCTCTACGGAACAAGGTGTCCGATCGTCGTGGCGACAACTACTCCCGAAGCCGGAGGTGTATGGCGTATCACAGGCAATGAGCTCGAGTAGGCAAAGTTCACCCAACCTGAGAGGCCGCGGGATGGGATTGGAGATGTGAGCCGAGTTTGCCGATAATCCAGTGAAATGCAGCGCATCGAAGAACTAAGCGAAATGTTCAGGCGTATGCCGGTGGCTCTCTATCGCACAACAGCGGGCGGCAAGATCCTCGCTGCTAACACTGCACTGGCGAATATTCTTGGATACGACAGTGTCGAAGCCATGATGACTGGTCTGGCCACCGTCGATTCCATCTACGTCGACTCTTCGCATCGCAACCACTGGATCGACGAGATCTCGGAAGCAGGCGTTGTTACCGACTTCGACGTCGAGTTGAGACGTCCTGACGGGACGACCGTCTGGGTTCAGGACACCGCCCGGGCTATTCGAGACGCAAACGGTCAGATCGCATATTTCGAAGGCGCTCTCATCGACGTGACAGAGAAAGTCGGAGCTCAGCGGGCCAGAGACGAATTCCTGGCCACAGTGTCTCACGAGCTCCGCAATCCCATAACTGTCATGCTCGGAATGGGTGAGGAGCTTGCCAACAACTACGACGCGTTTAGCGACGAAGATCGTCGGGACATGGCAAAACTGATTGCCCGGCAAGCCGATGACGCGTCTTGGCTCATAGAGGACCTACTCGTCGCCTACCGTGCGGACGTCGGTCGGGTCGCTGTCTCCCCACAGGACTTCGAGATCGCCAAGGAGGCCGAAAGGGTGCTCGAGGTGGTTGACCAACTCATCGAGCTCGAGTTGCGAGGCGAAGAGTCTCGAGTTCATGCAGACCCGCGTCGAACGCGACAGATCGTCCGGAACCTTGTCAGCAATGCCATCCGATACGGGGGTGAGCAGGTTTTCATCCGGATCGAGCCAACAGGAGACCGGGTGGAGCTTCGAGTCTGTGACAGCGGTCAAGCCATCCCACAGCAGGAGCTCGAAAGGATCTTCAGACCCTTCGAGACCGGGACAGGGGAACGACATCCAAAGTCAGTGGGCCTTGGTCTCTCCGTCGCCCGCAAGCTGGCCCGCCTGATGGAGGGCGACCTCACCTACCGTCATGTAGACGGATTTTCGTGTTTCGTGCTGTCCCTGCCGTCAGTTTGAGACCCGGCCAGCTCTAGTGTCCTGGGAGCATCGATGCGTGTCTTAGTAACCGGCGGAGCCGGCTTCATCGGGAGCCATACCGTGGTATCGCTTATGGAGGCCGGTCATGACCCCGTTGTCGTCGACAACCTGTCCAACGCCCGTCGCTCTGTGCTGACGCGAATCGGTGAGATTGCCGGGCGGCAACCGGAGTTCTGGGACGCTGACATCCGCGATCGCGACACAATGGGTCCGATCGCCTCTTCGGGTTTCGATGCGTGTATCCACTTCGCAGCGCTCAAGGCGGTCGGCGAGTCAGTTGAAAAGCCAATGCTCTACTACGACAACAACGTCGGAGGAACAATCGCACTCCTCGAAGTGCTGATAGATGCAGACGTCAACACCTTCGTCTTCAGTTCGTCGGCGACGGTGTATGGCAACCCGGCCAGGCTTCCCGTCACTGAAGACATGCCAATTGGGGTGGCAACAAACCCCTACGGCTGGACCAAGATCATGATGGAGCAGGTCTTGAAGGACGTACAGGATGCCAATCCGCATTGGAGCGTGTCCTTGCTTCGCTACTTCAACCCGGTTGGCGCCCATCCGTCAGGATTGATCGGAGAA
>QIDW01000194.1 GCA_003230435.1 Acidimicrobiia bacterium
GGCGATGAATCGGATGAATCCACGTGGTACGCCAGTTCGTAGAGCTGAAAGCGCGGCTCACCTGGAACGGGGTTCGCCACGACGTCCAGCGGCGCTTTGGGTTTCCGGTCGCGACCATCCTTCTCGGTTGGCTGTCGTTCTGGCTGGCGGGACTTCACATCGATGCTGCCAACAGCCTGGCCGGGTCCAACCCTGCCGCCCTCGAGCAATACCTGGGGTGGGCAGCGCTCTTTCTCTTCCTTGCCTGGATCACACTGCCTGTGATCATCTTTCCCCTCGACGAGAACCTCGACCCCCAGCAGTTGGCCGTTTTGCCCATAAATGGGACACAGATGGTCAACGGCCTGGCAGTTGCCTCGTTGGTCGCTCCGGCCACGATCGTCCCGGTTGTCCTTCTGATCGCAAACGGCACTACGCAACTTGGTGGATGGTGGATGATCATCCCAGCGTCTCTCGTCTTTCTTGGACTGCTCTCGATCGGCTCTCAACTGTTCTCGGCGACCATCTCCGCAATCCTCCGAACCCGCAGGGGACGCGACATCGCAACATTTCTGGTGCTGGGTCTCGCCGCGGCTTCCTTCATCATCTACAGGGCCGTCTCGATCAACGTTCGGGACCTGGGACTCGAGGAGGCCGCGGTGGCGCACCCAATTCTCGATTGGGCTTTTCTACTCCCGCCTGTTGCAGCCCAGCGCGCCATAACCGAAGCAGCAGCGGGAAACCCGCTTCTCGCCACAACCTTCCTGGCGGCCGCCGTGGCCGGTCTTCTCCTCCTGGCCATAGCGTGGCGACGACTTCTCGGATGGATGCTGACCACACCTCCGGAAACGAGCAAACCGGCGGCCCGATCACGACGCCGGGGAATGACATCTGGGGCGTGGGGGGTAGTCCCAACGATGGCGCGCAAGGAACTCCGTTTCTATGTCCGGGATCCGCGACAGAGGCTGGTCTGGACCGGAACGGTCATTTTCGTTGGGATCGCCATCGCCGGAACGATCATGGGCGCAACAGGCTTCTTTGACCTTCGAGACAACGAATGGGCACCGCTGGTCGCACCGATTCTGGTGCTTTTCGTAGGCCTTCCCATCGCCCTCAACCTCTTCGGGTGGGAGCGCAATGCCGCCAGTTATCTGTTCGTCCTACCGGTAAAACCCCGCCAACTGCTGTTGGGAAAGAACGCTGCGGTGGCCATGGGTCTGACAGCCGAGACAATCATCCTGGCCATCGGCCTGGCCTGGTTCACCGGATTCTGGCAATGGACCTGGTTGGTCTTGCCTCTGACGGTCGCCGCCATCGGGTGCCAGTTGTCGGTTGGCAACATGGTCTCCGTTCTCACCCCTCTCCGTCTTCCCCGAGAGGGCACCGACATCTTTGCTCAGTCGACCGAACAGGGCTGTCTTGCCATCGTGAGCCAGGTGGTCTCGTTCTTCGCTATCGGCATGCTTCTGGTTCCGCCTGCCTCGGTTGTGGTACTCGCGGTCGATTTCGGCCAGGCCATCCCTTCCTGGTTCGCTTCCCTTTTCGCCATCGCATACGGCGTCATCCTCTACTCGCTCTCGCTCTTCGTTTCCTCGCGGCTACTCAAGCGACGCTTGCCCGAGGTGATGGCTTGGGTTCAGATCGTCTAACGGCGTAACTTCCTCCCTGACCACCTGGAAGGAATATCTTGACGACCCTCTCACCGATGCAGGAAGAGCTCTGCGATCAGGACACATGGGATTTCGGCGGACTGTCTGCCCTCTTCATCAACACGACCCTCAAAAAGTCGCCCGAGATGTCCCACACACAGGGACTCATGGATATCTCAGCAGAGATCATGAGACGCCAGGGTGTGTCGGTGGATAACGTCCGGGCCGTAGATCATGTGATTCCGGTTGGTGTTTGGCCTGACATGACGGACCATGGGTGGGACCGTGATGATTGGCCGCAGATATATGAAAAGGTGATCTCAGCCGACATCCTCGTGTTGGGAACGCCCATCTGGCTCGGGGAGAAGTCGTCGGTTTGCACCGCCGTAATCGAGAGGCTCTACGGCAACTCCGGACTCCTCAACGAGAGCGGGCAGTACGCGTACTACGGACGCGTCGGTGGCTGTCTCGTCACCGGGAATGAGGACGGGATCAAGCACTGCGCGATGAACATCCTCTACTCGCTGCAACACCTCGGGTATGTGATCCCGCCCCAGGCCGACGCCGGTTGGATTGGCGAGGCAGGACCAGGCCCTTCTTACATGGACGAGGATTCAGGCGGGCGCGAGAACGACTTCACCAACCGAAACACGACTTTCATGACGTGGAACCTCCTCCACCTGGCGCGAGTCGTGAAGGATGCGGGCGGAATACCCGCACACGGCAACCAGCGCTCGGCGTGGGAAGCGGGCTGCCGCTTCGACTTCCCGAATCCCGAATACAGATAGGACCTTGGAGCCACACCGCTAGCCTGCCGCGCGCCCATGGAAGACACCGGCGCCCGATCGGATAATCCAGCGCGCCTTCCATTCATGGGCTGGGTCGAGACCTCAGTCCGCCTCACCCTCACCCTCCTCTTCCTCTACCTCTTTCTGATCGGCGTCAAGTCGCTCGAGAAGGGGATTAGCTCGTTCGGCAGCGACTTCGTCGATCAGGTTTTCTCTTCGGTTGCCAACCCGATCGCCGGTCTCGCCGCTGGCGTACTAGCGACGGTGCTGGTCCAATCATCATCGGTGACGACTGCGACCATTGTGGGGCTGGTTGGAGCGGGCGTCCTCCCGGTCGAGACGGCGGTGCCCATGGTGATGGGCGCCAACATCGGAACCACCGTCACCAATACGCTGGCCTCGCTGGGCCATGTCAGACAGAGCGCTTATTTCCAGCGAGCGTTCGCCGCCGCAACAGTGCATGACTACTTCAACCTCCTCAGCGTCGCCATCCTGCTCCCGCTGGAAGTGGCATTTGGTCTCATCACGAGAATCGCAACCGGCTTTGCCAACCTCGTTGGTGACATCCTTCCGGAAGTCGGCACCGGATCGAGTCCCATCAAGTCCGCAATCAAGACTCCGGTCTCATGGATAGTCGACGCAATCGAATCTCTCGGCTGGGCGGGGGTGAAAGGTGCGGTCCTGCTGATTGTCGGTATCGGACTGATATTCATGGCTCTCTGGATGATCACCCGTCAGATGAAGGCCGTGATGTCCGGACGCATCGAGAACGCGATCAACGGGGTCCTCAGCAAGGGCGGTGGCTCGGGTGCCCTTCTCGCCGGGCTGGTGATGACGATTGCCGTTCAAAGCTCTTCAATCACAACCTCGATCCTGGTTCCGCTGGTCGCGGCCGGTGTGTTGACGCTTCGAAACGCTTTCCCTGTGACGTTGGGCGCCAACCTCGGGACCACCGTCACGGCACTCTTGGCGTCGATTGCCGCCGACTCACCGGACGCCCTGGTCATCGCCCTAGCCCACGTGACGTTCAACGTTCTGGGCATACTCATCTTCTACCCTTGGCCGAGGCTGAGACGCATCCCGCTGGTGCTCGCCGAGCGCACCGGCGAAGCGGCTGTCAAGCGGAAGTCCATCGTCGCCGCGTACGTTATTGGTCTATTCATAATCGCCCCAGTAGCCATACTCTGGATCGCATAGGAAGGCGAAACGATGTTCTCTATATTCAGAGATTCCGATCAATTGGAAGCTGTGGAGCAACAACTGGTCCAGATGCTGTTCCACTGCCAGGACACCTTCCGACTTGCGACAGCGGCTGTCTTTGGCGAAATGGACGTGATGGAAGCCGGAAAGCAGTTGGAAGCCGCCGACCAGGAACTCAACAAAACCGAGCGGGCCATCAGGAGAGAGCTGCTCGTTCATGGAACCGTCAGGGGCGCCGAGGTCGACCAGGGTCTCATGCTCACCTACATGTCTCTAGCCAAGGACATCGAGCGCATTGGCGATTATTGCAAGAACATCTGGAATCTGGCTCAGATGGGAGTAAATCTCTCGGGAGGAGTCGACCGCGAGGAGCTGACAAAACACTGCGACAGGGTCGCCGGGCTCATCAAGACGGCTCTTGACGCTTTCGCCGAGCAAGACGCCGAGAAGGTTCACAAGTTGATTCCCGGAATCAGGAATGATTCCCAGCACTACGACGCCCATGTCGTCGAGTTCGTCAACTCCGACCTACCGGGTCGGGAGGCAGCGCCTAGAGCCCTGTTCTACCGATACATAAAGAGAATCAGCGCCCATCTCTCCAACGTGCTGTCTTCGGTGGTGATGCCGGTCGATCGTCTCGACTTCTATAAGAAGTCAAAGGCGATCGAAAGCGGCTCAGACTGAGTTGGCGGCAACGTTGCGTGTGCAGATACGTGGCTGTGGCAC
>QIDW01000448.1 GCA_003230435.1 Acidimicrobiia bacterium
TTGTCCAACGGCTGCGTCACCGAGACGTCACCTTTCTCAAACTCTGAGTGATTCGAAAGGAGGGTTGGGAGAGAGCCTCGGCCCTCTCCCAATTCCGGTTGTCGTTGGTGCTACTTGATGATCACGTTGTCGCCGAGCTCGTTCTGAAGCTGTTCCACAACTACCTCGACTGCTTCCTCCGGGGTCAGTTCGCCGGACACAAGGGCCGCGATCCCAAGGTAGTAGGCGTCAGCCCATGCGCTGAAGAACGGACTGTTGGGCTGGAACGTCGTGAACTCGAGAATCGGCGCCATCTCACCCTGGAACCTTGCACTCGTGTACGGCTCGTAGTCCGCCTGTGACTTCAGGATCCCCAGCTTGCCACTTGCCAATGCATACTCGGTGTTGAGCTCCTTGGTGGTCGCCTTGGAGATGACCAAGAGGGCGAGATCGACGTTTTCCGTGTCCGAGCTCACCATGTAGGCAAACGGGTTCGTCAAGGTGATCGGTGTGTTGGTTCCCCTAGCAAGAGCCGGGATGGGACCGAAACCGACGTTGTCGAAGAGATACTCCTCACCACCGAGATCGGCGACGAAGAATTCGGCCCACTCCGCCCATTGCCATGAACCGGCGTACCAGAAGAGAACGTTTCCAAAGGCAACACCGTTGTGCCAGTTGCCCCAGTCACCGTCGAGACGGGTGTCGAGGAGGATGTCACGGGCAACAGCGTCGCCCATGATCTCGTAGACGATCTGCGCGGCCGCGGTGTCGTAGATCAGGGCACCGCTCTCGTCCAAGAGGTCGCCGCCCGCCGCATAGTAGTAGTACAGGAAGTCGGGGCCGTTCTTCGGACGGGGCCACCAGCCGAAACCTGGAGCCACCACGCCGGCCTGCACGGCTTCCTCGGCAGTGTCGAACATGTCCTCCCACGTGTATTCGCCGCTGGCGAGCCTGTCCGGCAAGCTGTCGATCTCGGCCTGGGTCCAGCCCAACTCGGCAAGGAGGTCCTTTCGGAAGTACAGCGGTCGTGCCTCAGCATCCAGGGGGACGCCGTAGCGGCGATCGTTGAGCTCGGTAGACGCCCACAACGAGGGAACAATGTCATCGAACTCCGGATAGTCACCGATCATGTCGGTCACGTCGGTCACGATGCCAGACGCAGCCCAGGTGCCGATGTTCACAGCGGCGCCCGCGACGATGTCGGGCGCTTCGCCCGCTGCCGAGGCAAGCTCGAACTCGGTGACGAAGTCGCCCGCGGCGGGGTTGTCCTGGATGATCTTGACCTGGACGCGACGATCGTCGCCTGATGCTTCGAGTTCGGCGTTGGCGTCGACGACGCCCCTCAAGAGGTTGTTGCAGCGCCCTTCCTCGATGGATTGTTTCGCCCTGCATCGGGCAACGAGAGTGACAAGTTCACCCTCCGCAGGCACCTCCACCTCCACGATGACCGTGTCGCCCGGCACTTCTATTTCGACAATGACTGTTTCTGGTGGCTGATCTTCTACGGCGCCGCTTCCGCAGGCAGCCAGGACAAGCGCGAACGCCATAGTCAGAACGATCAGCGAACGAGAACGCGTATTCCTCCGCATCACTCTCAACTCCTTGGTTTTGTGGAGACCGCTTAGGCCATATGTCGGCATCCACGATCGGACTTGACCCTAGAGTGAACGTTCACATGATGTCAAAAAGTTGAGCTTGTCGGCCGCGCGGTGAGATGCTTGGGCATACCGGTGTCTGTGCGTTGCCGTCGACGCGCTTGCCGGATAGCCAACAATCACAGAAAGCGAGAATAGAGAGGTGGCACAGCGCCCGAGCGACACCCGTCGGCCGACCATCATCGATGTGGCCGAGTTGGCAGGAGTCTCGCGCCAAACCGTTTCCCGAGTATTGTCGGATCATCCGCGAGTCGCTCCAGCAACGAGGGCGCGTGTTGAAGGGGCCATCGAGGATCTCGGTTTTCGGCCCAATCGGATGGCAAGGGCTCTGGTCACAAAGACATCGCTCACGTTCGGGGTTGCGTCGGTGGACATGCGGAATCTGCACTTTGCGGAAACCTGTTCGGGATTGCAGACCGCCGCCAGGGAGGGTGGGTACCACCTGGTGGTGACCGAACTCGACTTCGATGACGATCGCGGCATAGGGACCCTGGAAACGCTGGTCACTCTCGGCGTCGACGGGATCGTTCTCTTCCCGTCCATGCTCAGCGGCTCCGACCTCGAGTCCTTTACGAATCGTTTTGGATCACCCGTGGTGATGATCGGAAGGGCTGCGAAGATTCCCGGTGTCGTGTCGATTGCCCTCGATGAGCCAGGTGCAGCTCAATTGATCCTGGACCACTTATTTGGAAAGGGGAAGAGTCGGGTCGGGCTTCTGATGAACGAGATGTTCCCGCGGTTTGTCCACACACGGTACGAGGCCCTTCACCGGGCAATCGAGGCAGCGACGGGCCAGCCAACGGTACCAGTCGAGGCCGCCAATCCCTCCATAGATCAGGGTAGACAAGCCGCAAAGCGGCTTCTTGCGGCAGACCGCGACATCAACGCCATCGTCGCATTCAATGACACGATGGCCATGGGGGCGATGAGAGGGTGCCAGGATCTGGGTTTACGTGTTCCCGAAGACGTCGCCATAGTCGGCTACGACGGAATTCCTTATGGCGAGGTCACAGTGCCGCCTTTGACGACCATGGTCCAGGACAGTTTCGGTATGGCAAAAGCAGCGTTCGAAGCGTTGCTGACCTGTATCGAGGGGGGCTCACCCCGGGAAGGTGAAGTGCACCTGTGGCCTCCGCAACTCCTTGTGCGAGGCACGACATGACTTCTCCTGACTCGGATTCCTCCACTCCGACCACGACCCAGGCGCGCCCGACGCCCCCGTTCGTTGAGACCGCTTCGGTTAGGAATCCCATCTGGGAGCGTCACGACCGGACCCATCTGGAGATCGCATTGCGATATCCGGTGCCAGATGGTGGACTCGTCGTGGGCCAGACATGGGAGGCGTTCTACTTTCTCCCTGAGTCCTTTCGGCTCGATGCAACGACGTATTCGAAGCGAGATATCTTTGCCGACTTCAGGTCTTACATCCGCTTCACGATTCCCAGGATCGAGTTACGGCGGGTGCCGGATGAGGCCAGGGAGCTCGCTCGCCGGCTGACATCGAGATCTCCCGACGAGATCGTGCGAGAACTCAAGCTCTTCGCCAGTCGAGTGCGGACCGCGATCACAGAGGAAGCACAGGCTTTGATTGACGAAGCGACCCCAGATGATGGAGACGAGGTGTCTGCGCTTCTCGAAGCATTTGTGTTGATCAGCAAGGAGGCGCTTGCCGCCATCCGGCAAGTCCTGGGGCCACAGAAGCTGCGGACGGTTTCGTTCGAACAGCCCGATCCCGACGTGGCGAAAACCACTCTTTGGGCCGACGAGTATTTGTCCCGCGTCTTGGAGACGGCACTCGTCGGTCTGGCGAATGTTTTCGAATCCAGCGAAGGGCCGGAGGACGGGCTGCGCACGGCTACCGCGGCGGCCGTCGATGAGGCGCGCTACCGGCGGTCGCGTAGCGAAGGACCTGTGAGCTCTTCAGATGGCTCGATCCACGATCTCGAGCAGATCGAGCGGAGGCAACACGCGCTCAAGCGGTTCATTTCGTCTGTGTTGTGGCTGGACGTCCAGATCCGAGACGGATATGCGGTGGCACTGCACGTCTTCCATGCCTTGGCCGCGGGGATCGCCATGGCTTTCGCCGTGGTCATCGCCGTTCTCTTCGGTCAACCGAATATGCCGAGTCGGCTCGGGCTGTGGGTGGCGGTGGTTGTGGTGGCCTACATGGGTAAGGACCGGCTCAAAGCCATCCTCCAAACCCTATTCGACTCTGTTGTGGCTACCCGACTTCCGGACCGGCGCTGGACGGTGAGCATGTCCGGCACCTCACTCGTGCTGGCGGACGTCGCAGAGCGTGCGGCATTTATCGATCGGGATGCGGTACCCGACGACGTCGACAAGATGCGCAAAGTTGCCTACCGGGACCGTCTCCAGGAGCTGGCGGGCCCTGAATCGATTCTGTGCCATACCAAGACCATTCATCTCAGGACCGATGCCATACGCACCACCGCTCCTGGGTTCGTGTCGCTGACGGACGTGATGCGGGTCGACGTATCCCGGTGGCTGGCTCACACCGATGATGCCAAGAGGGTGGTGACCCTCGCCGATCCCGAAGCCGGAGAGTTGTTTGAGTCGAAGTTGCCCCGCGCCTATGACGTAACGGTGGTATATCGGCTCGCCGACACCAACACGCCGGACGCGGAGTGGCAGGTGGCCCGTATTGTGGTGAGTCGCAACGGGATCCGACGGGTGGC
>QIDW01000241.1 GCA_003230435.1 Acidimicrobiia bacterium
CCAGGGTTATGACTTCCCTGACAGTCTCGTCGGTGTAGGGCATGGCGCGGTCCAGCAACTCTTGCACCCTCGCTCCGTCGGCGCCGTTGGCTGCGAGAAGCACCGGTGCGGTGAACGTGCCTTCGCGGATATCTGACCCAGCCGGTTTGCCGATGGTTTGCTCATCGGCCACCAAGTCGAGGGCGTCATCGGCAATCTGAAAGACCATTCCGACTTCCCAAGCCCACGTCGACAGTGCGTCAACGACCGTGTCATCGGCGTCAGACGCCATCGCTCCGAGACGGGCAGAGGTTCTGATCAGTGAGGCCGTCTTGCCACCGATCACCTGGTTGTACTCCTCAATCGAATGAGAGAGATCGCCCTCCAACTGCAGTTCTCGAGTCTGCCCCTCGACCAACTCTGCGTACGTAGCGGCAAGCAGTCGGACCGACTCCTGGCTCAGGTGGGTTGCGGCTACCTCGGATGCGCGGGCCATGAGGAAGTCACCCGCCAGGATCGTCGCCACGGTGTTGTCCCAGTTGGCGTTGGCAGATCCTGCCCCTCTTCTAGTGTCGGCCTCGTCGATCACGTCGTCGTGATAGAGGGAGCCGAGGTGTATCAGCTCGGCGGCGACTCCGGCTTCAACCGGACGGTGGTCTCTTGCAGGCCCAAATTCGGCCGCGAGAAGAGCTAGGAGGGGTCTGAAACGCTTGCCGCCCGCAAGCAGGAGATGCTGGGCAATCTTCGTCAGAAAGGGATCGTCTGCGGTCGCCGTTTCGAGCAAGCGCTCCTCGACGCGGCCCAACTGCTCCCAAATTCGGGGAATACGAACAAGACTTTGGAGGTCTTCCATTGTTGACGATGGTATAACGAATGGACGGACTGGGGTCTGACGAGAAGTCTGATCACGGCCCGGTGGTAGAATCGCATATGTCAGGCCCAGGAGAAAAGAGTGTTTGAACGGTTCACAGACAGGGCTCGCCGGGTTGTTGTTTTGGCCCAGGAAGAAGCACGGCTTCTCAACCACAATTACATCGGCACCGAGCACATCCTCCTCGGGCTGCTCAACGAGGGCGAGGGAATCGCAGCTCAGGCTCTGGAGAGCCTTGATATCGATCTTGCGTCCGTGCGCGATGAAGTCGTGAAGATCATCGGTCAGGGACAGCAGTCACCCTCGGGCCATATTCCTTTCACTCCCCGCGCCAAGAAAGTCCTCGAGCTTTCGTTACGCGAGGCGCTCCAGCTAGGCCACAATTACATCGGCACCGAGCACATCCTCCTTGGCTTGATCAGGGAAGGAGAGGGCGTGGCAGCTCAGGTGCTTCAGCAACTCGGCGCCGAGCTGCAGAAGGTTCGTCAGACTGTCATTCAGCTGCTCTCCGGACCTGGGGGCAGCGAGGAGCAATCGCCGAAGGGGGCCGGCACAGGTGGACGAGAAAGTTCGTCTTCGGGCTCGACCATTCTCGACCAGTTCGGTCGCAACCTCACGTCATCGGCATCCGACGGAAAACTCGACCCGGTTATAGGCCGTTCCCGTGAGATCGAGCGAGTCATGCAGATCCTGTCACGTCGGACTAAGAACAACCCGGTCCTGATTGGAGAGCCCGGTGTCGGGAAGACGGCCATCGTCGAAGGCCTCGCGCAGCGGATTGTCGCCAAAGACGTTCCCGAGAACCTCGAGGGAAAGAACCTCTACACCCTCGATCTTGGTTCCCTTGTGGCCGGCTCTCGCTATCGAGGTGACTTCGAAGAGCGGCTCAAGAAGGTCTTGAAGGAGATCAAGAGCCGGGGCGACATCATTCTCTTCATCGACGAAATCCACACGCTGGTTGGAGCTGGCGCAGCCGAGGGCGCCATCGACGCTGCCTCGATCCTCAAGCCCATGCTGGCGAGGGGTGAGCTCCAGACGATCGGTGCGACAACACTCGAGGAATACAGGAAGTATCTCGAGAAGGACGCGGCGCTGGAGCGTCGGTTCCAGCCTGTCCAGGTTGAGGAGCCGTCGCTCACCGACACAATCGACATCCTCATGGGCCTCAAAGATCGTTACGAGGAACATCACTCCGTTCGATTCACCGACCAGGCCATCGTCTCTGCAGCCAACCTGGCCGATCGTTATCTCGCCGACCGCTTCCTTCCGGATAAGGCGATCGACCTGATCGATGAGGCAGGGAGCCGGATGCGGATCCATCGTAAGAGCGATGTTCCTGAGATCACCGAGATCGATGTGAAACTCTCAGGTGTTCGCAGAGACAAGTCCGATGCCGTGTCTGGTGAGAACTACGAACGGGCCGCAAAGCTGCGGGATGAGGAGCGTGTGCTCCTTTCCGACCGTGCGATCAAGGAAGAGGAGATCGACGAGGGCGGCTGGGTCATTGACGAGGAAGAGATCGCAGAAGTCCTCGCACAGTGGACCGGCATCCCCGTGCACCGTCTCACCGAGGAAGAGACGGCCCGTCTGGTGCATATGGAGGATGAGCTCCACAAGCGCATCATCGGCCAGCACGACGCCATCACCGCCGTATCCAAGGCGATCCGCCGCACGAGGGCCGGTCTCAAAGATCCCCGACGACCTTCAGGATCATTTATCTTCCTGGGTCCGTCAGGCGTTGGTAAAACCGAGACCGCCAAGGCTCTGGCCGAGTTCTTGTTCGGTCAAGAGGATGCGCTCATCCAGCTCGACATGTCCGAGTACATGGAGAAGCACACGGTCAGTCGTCTCGTTGGTTCGCCTCCGGGATACGTCGGATACGACGAGGGCGGTCAGCTAACGGAAGCCGTTCGCCGGAAGCCATTCTCCGTGGTGCTCTTTGACGAGATCGAGAAGGCTCATCCCGACGTCTTCAACACTCTTCTTCAGATCCTGGAGGAGGGTCGCCTGACCGACGCCCAGGGACGCACCGTCGACTTCAAGAACACTGTCATCATCATGACCTCGAACCTCGGCACCCGCGATCTCCACAAGAAGGCTGTCGGTTTCCACGCGGATAGCGACGACTCCTCATATGAGCACATGAAGGAGACGGTGACGGAAGAGTTGAAGAAGCACTTCCGGCCCGAGTTCATCAACCGGATCGACGAGATCATCGTTTTCCACGAGCTCACGATGGATGAGCTCAAGCTGATCGTCGACCTGATGCTGGCGAGGGTGTTGGAGCAGCTCGAGACTCAGCAGCTCGACCTCGCACTCACCGACGATGCCAAGGAGTTCCTGGGCACCAAGGGTTACGACCCCGAATTGGGGGCAAGACCGCTGCGCCGCGCCATTCAGCGTCTGCTCGAGGATCCGCTGTCAGAGCGTGTGCTGCTCGGAGAGTTCAAGGCCGGGATGACGATCCTGGTAGGGCTGGACAGCGAAAACGATGAACTCACATTTGAGGGCATCTCGTCGCCAAACACGCCCCCTGTGGAGCTGGCCGGCCAGGAGTAGCCCTTCCGGAGTTTTCCTCAAGGGCTCCGTAGAAGATCCGATTCAGTATGGGCATATGCCGAACGACGCATGCCCACATTTGTTGCACTACTAATTCTTGTCGCCAGTCTCGGCCCCGGCGAGCAGCCCGAATACCTGCCGGCCGGTGACTCGGCCTACACGCTCGACCTTGAAGTCGACGGTTACATCAACGGCCGGATGGAGTCGGGTCGTCTGATGAGACTCGGCGCGTGCACGCTCGAACGTGACGCCGCCTACACGTACTCCCTCATGGTTGAGGCCGCAGATGAAGATGGGGTTCGGCTGCGACCAACTAGCTGTTATCGGACCTACGACGTCCAGAAGTGGGCCTACGACAGGCGTTGCCCCGAGGAGACGGTTCCCGTGTTCGGTGACAACGGGGTGTCCGGCGCCAAACAACAGATCGGCACCAAGCAGATGCGGGTGTGCACCGGTCCGCCAACGGCACAGGCCGGCGAGTCGAACCATGGCTGGGGTCGGGCCGTCGATTTTCGCGACTCGCGCGGGGTCCTTGACTGTTACGACCCGGAGTTCCACTGGCTCAAGCGCAATGCGTACCGTTTTGGATGGGTCCACCCGGCCTGGGCCCAATGTGGCATGCCGACTGCCGAACCCTGGCACTGGGAGTACGCAGGTGTTACCGACCCTTCCCTCGTCGCCTACGTAACTATCGACCCCACCCTCATCGCCAAAGCCGAGTAGCCCGTTGTTTGAAAACCTGAGGTAGTTAGACCCATATATGGGCCTAACTACCTCGAGAAAGAGGCGCTATCGGGTGGCAAGGGCTACCCGGACGGTGCTGATCACGAATCCAGGGTCTTCTGTGATCATCTTCCAAGTGATTCGGAGCACTATCCACCCCGCAAGCTGCGCCGCGATGTCACGACGTCTGTCGATCTCGAAAGCGTCATATAAGGCGTGCCAACGACGGCTGTCGGCTTCGATGACGATCCGCTTAGCCGGGTAGGCGAAGTCGACCCGACCATCGATCGGTTCCAACCAGGGTGCGTGGAACTGCTTCTCGGGTGTGCGAATAGCTGCGTTGACGAGAAGGTCGAATAGCTTCGTCTCGATGACCGTGTCCGGGATCCTCTTGTCGTCGGCGCGTTCAGCCAGGATCGTTCCCATCTTTCGCATTCCTGTCTTCCCTTGTCTGGTCAGAGCCAGGTAGAGGGCTGAGAGTTCATCGAAATCAACGAGGCCGGCTGCGAGCGCATTGTCGGTTACCCGCTCGAGGCGTTTGGCACCGAGCACTTTGGCCAGATCGAGGATGGTCCGCG
>QIDW01000249.1 GCA_003230435.1 Acidimicrobiia bacterium
GCCAAAAGTGTGAAACGATCATCGATCGCTTCCTGTTGTGCAGAGGTCGTTGGTGAATCCGACCTCCCACATAGCTCGATTATAAGTCTCCGCTAATAGAAGTCAATACTTATATCAACCCCCAACAAGACCGAATTCTTCCGGTCATCGGGGTCGGTATGCGTCTCGGCGATGTTGGATTCGGTGGACTAGTACGGTCTTGTCGTCTTCAAGGATCTCGTAGATGATCCTGTAATCACCACGCCGAGCTGAATGCAGTGTTTCGAGATCGCCGAGGAGACGTTTTCCGAGGCGGTGGGGGTTTTCTGCAATAGGGCCAAACACCGTCGCCAATGCAGCTTCGCGGACCTTCTCAGGCAGTCGGTTCAGATGGCGCAGACCCTCTGGGGTGATTTCAACCTCATACACAGGGGTTTCCTACACGTGATCTTTGAGTCGGAGCCTCTTGCCTCGAGCGGCTTCATCGCGCGAACGTCTCAGCGAATCCATCAATTCGTCGTCTCGGACGATGTTGAGGGTCTCCTCCAGTGATTCGAGATCGTCTGGACTCATCAGCACGAAGGATGGGCGGCCGTTGCGAGTGACCATTATTCGGTCGTGTTGGATTTCAACCCGGTCAGCTAACTCGGAGAGGTGGGCCTTGACCTCGGAGAAGGGCAGCACTTCGCTCATAGGTCATAATTATGACCTATCGTCGCCCGAAGGCAAGATGCCTGATCCTCCAACCACTCCAACACGTCCTAGTTCTTCGAGGAGCAGGTGGTTGCTGCCAGAGAACGAACAGTTAGCGAGGATCCAATGAGACCATGGATGAAGGTTCTGCCCAAACGTGTTCGACACGTGATCATCTGCAAGTGGAAGGGTCGGTACAGGAACTACTGCGTCGGTCACGGCCCAGAGAGGATTCGATACGGGGTAGGGAACCGGACTTCGGCGGTTGCCGAGTAGTCGAGTTCTTCCATCTGTGAGGACGAGGTCCAAGCGCCGGGTTTGCCGACGATGCAGCAACGTTGGAGACGCTCCGCATACTTGGGTCCCATCAATCTGAGTCAACTCCTCGGTCCGACGGCAGACTGGAGGTGCTCAGCCGTCTATCCGACAAGCACTTGGCTGAGGTCATGCTGACAGAGGCGGACCACGTGATGATGACGCGGCGGTTGGAACACTTCGAGACTGGATTCGCCTAATGCCGGCCGTGACATCCCCAGGCCCGGCAGAGCTCGGTCGATCAGTGGTCGTGGTTCCAGGTGGTGAAGTACCGTCGGCTTGGGCGGACTGCGATCGGGTTGTCGTGGGTTCGGCCCTGCTGGCGGATCCCGACCAGCTATCGGGCGTGGTCAACGATCTGCAACGACGCTATGTGCGACGGATACCGACAGTGTTCGAACTGGGTGTCTCCGACACCGAACTGAACACACCCGAGTCGACGAACCTGCCTCCTTACGAACTTGGAGCGACCTTCACATTCCTGCGTGAGAGATTGGCCAAAGCTGTCTGGCACAATTCCTACGACGCCAGAACCGACCAGCTGATCTGGTGGTGGTCCAGAAAGGCCGAAGCGCGTCTGCAGGTTTCGGTGGGTGGACCAGCTGACGTCTGTCTTCCCAATGGCGAGCCGGTCTGGGTCGACGGCGGGCCACGCCAGCAGCTGGACCTCGCTGAGAGAGTCATACACCACGAATCGGTGGGTTTCGGTCTGCAGCCAACCCCGTCGAACTCGCCGATGCCGGTCGAGGACCTGGCCCAGGATCAGAAGGACGCCGTGTTTCATGGCGTCGGCCCGGCTCGCATTATCGCTCCCGCAGGTTCTGGCAAGACCAGGGTGCTCACCGCTCGGATGCGGCACCTGATAGGGGACCGAGGGATCGAGCCTGAGATCGTCACCGCTGTTGCCTACAACCGCCTGGCAGCTACTGAGATGAAGGATCGACTTCGGGGGGAAGGTCGGCTCAACATCAGGACGATCCACTCGCTCGGGTGGGAGATCCTCCGAATGGCGAAGCCTCATCTTCGACTCATCGACGAAAGGGAGCAGCGGCAGAGGCTTCAGTCCATCGTTTCTGCTCCTCCCCGGGTGAATACTGATGTGATCGGCCCCTATCTCGAGGCGCTGGGCGAAGTTCGGGTTGGCCTTCGGTCTCCCGAGGAGGTCGAAGAGGGCCGGGACGATATCCCTGTGTTCGCGGAGGCTTTCGGTCGGTATCGAGAGGCTCTCGACTCTCGAGGTGAGGCAGACCACGACGAACAGATCTACGGGGCTATAGAAGCCCTTTGCCGTGATCCTGACCTGCGTGCTCACTGGCAGACTCAATGCCAGCATCTCCTGGTCGACGAGTTCCAGGACCTCACCCCCGGGTACCTGCTGCTGCTCAGGCTTCTCGCCAGCCCGGGGATGAATGTGTTCGGCGTCGGGGACGACGATCAGGTCATCTACGGGTACGCCGGAGCGGACCCCGGATTCCTGATCGGATTCCAGGATTTGTTCCCGGGCGCCGGAACGCACGCCCTCGAGGTCAACTATCGGTGCCCGGCGGACGTCGTCGAGGCCGCGGCGAAACTCCTGAGTTACAACTCGAGAAGAGTCGACAAGGTGATTCGTGGATCGGCTGAATCGAAGGGACTGGAGATCATTCGAGCGCCGGGAGACGACCTCGGAGTCATCGCAGCCGACCACGTCGCCGGTCGGCTGGAAAAAGGGGCAACTCCAGATTCGATAGGCGTTCTTACGCGAGTGAACTCCACCCTCTTGCCTGTCCAGGTCGCATTGGCAGTGAGAGAGATCCCTTTTCAGTCGATCCTGACGGCAAGCCTCCTC
The DNA here is from genome assembly GCA_003230435.1 of Acidimicrobiia bacterium. Classification (GTDB taxonomy): domain Bacteria; phylum Actinomycetota; class Acidimicrobiia; order Spongiisociales; family ZC4RG35; genus SZUA-217. The sequence goes on from QIDW01000249.1 coordinate 2,816, forward strand.
AACAGGACTGTTCTACGAGCTGCCCTTGCGTGGATGCGTCTTGCCCTCGATCCAGACTCCATGAGCCGCAACGACCTTCTTGAAGCCGTTCGGCGACCGGGCCGGGGGATCAACCGATTGTTCGGTGAGTTGACCGGGAGAACGAGCGGACCGCTCTCGGTGGAAGGTCTTCTTGAGATCGGACAAGACCTCGAAGGTCGGCGACTCGAGAGGTGGAGAGGGTTTTGCGACGACATTCTATCGGCGGCAACAGCAGCCAACTCGACGCCACGATTGCTCGAAGTGCTCGCAACTCAGATCGGGCTCGATCGAGCAGCCTCTGCTCTCGATGCCGGGCGGTCGCGCGCCGACCGCGCTTCCCAGAGTGACGATCTTGCGGCGCTGCGACGACTAGCGGCCCTGGGTCCGGAACCCGGGTCGTTCGAGCCCTGGCTCAGGGAACAACTGTCCGTTCCGTCGTCACCAGACGGTGTGACGCTTTCGTCGGTTCACAGGGCGAAGGGACTGGAGTGGGACCACGTCTTGGTGTTCGGCGCCGATAGCGGGTCAATGCCTCATTCATTGTCCAACGACATCGAAGAGGAACGTCGCGTGTTCCATGTTGCGGTCACGCGGGGGAGAACCTCAGTCGTGGTTCTCTCCGACAAGGACAGACAGTCACGGTTCCTCGCCGAGTTGGAAGGGAAGGCCCCGGTTGTCGATGACACCCCGGAGCCGAAACCTCCTCCTCGTCCTGTTCGTCGTGAGGATGTTGGTCTGTCCGTGTCTCTGGGTGACATGATTTCCGTGCCCGGGGGGCACGAGGGAGTCGTAATCGAGATCGAGGCGACCGGGGTGCTAGTTCGACTCGGAGAAGGCGGGGCCGAAATGCTGATTCACTGGGGTGAGAGAATCGGCAGAGATCGGCGTTCAGGCGAACTGGCACACGGGCTCGACTCTGATGAACGCGACTTGTTGGAACAACTCAAGGCTTGGAGGCTCGAGAGGGCACAGTCGCAGGGGGTCCCTGCCTTTGTCGTATTCAGTGATCGAACCCTGGAGGCCATCGTTTCGGCACGGCCCTCCAGCCCTGAGGGTCTACTGGAGGTTCCAGGGATTGGCCCCGCCAAACTCGAAGCCTACGGCGACGATCTGCTCGATCTTCTCGCCGATGCTTGATCGACGAGTGACTCCATCCATGGGTCTTGGGGAGTTCAACCACCCAGCCGCAACCAAGGTCGTCTCCCCACTCCGGCTAAGAGGCGATCCCGTCAAGATCGACGACGGAATCTCGCGGTCCTGCCAGCTTCTCGCGGGCCCAATCAGCGACCACTGTTTCCTGCGTGAAGAGGATGATTTGTCGATCTTCCGATAGCCCGTGGAGGGCAACCTTCCTTGCGGTTTGGGATTCGACCTGCCCAGGACACATGGAAAAAGCCACCTGTCATCATGCATCGGCGAGAAGGTCAAGCAGGTCGTCGCCGTAGGCTTCGAGTTT
>QIDW01000325.1 GCA_003230435.1 Acidimicrobiia bacterium
TGCCACCGAGGCTTGTGCGAAGATCGTCGATGAGACGACACGCATCTTTGGCAGTTATGGATTCGCCATGGAGTACGCGGCCCAGCGCTACTTCAGGGATGCACGCTTTCTGCTGTACGGCGGAGGGACCTCTGAGCTCCTCCGTGGGATCATCGGCCGGGGCCTTCTCGGCAAAGACACATGAGCAGCTTGCTGCTCACACGGCGCGGCGCCGCATGATCAGGGTCGGGTTCGATGTCGGCGGAACATTCACCGACTTCGTCCTGGAGGACGCGAGTGGACGCTGGCACACTGGCAAACGACTAACGACCTATCCCGATCCTTCGGAGGCATGCATCGCCGGGCTGGAGACTCTTCTCGAAGACGCCGGTGTCGACTTCAGCGAAGTAACGAGGGCCGTTCACGGGACAACCCTCGGATCGAACATCGTCATCGAAAGAAAGGGTGAGGGAGTCGCCCTGGCCACAACTGTGGGGTTTCGGGACGTGCTTCAGATCGGGAGGGAGAAACGCTATCAGGTGTATGACCTTCAGATCACCAAGCCTGATCCGCTCATCGATCGGTCCTGGATATGGGAAATCGAAGAGCGAGTGCTGGCCGATGGGTCGGTGCGCGATCCCTTGGACGAGGCCTCGGCGCGCACAGCCATTCGTGAGATATCCGAGCGAGGTGTGGCGTCTCTCGCCGTGTGCTTCCTGCACAGCTATCTCAATCCGGAGCACGAGCGCCGGTTCGCCGAGTTGGTCGCCGAGGAAGCGCCCCACATGGTGGTGTCCCTCTCCTCCGAAGTCTCCCCCCAGTTCCGGGAGTATGAACGGACCAGCACCACTGTGGTCAACGCCTATCTCATCACCGCGGTCAGCGAGTATCTGAGAACGATGGTTGGTCAGCTTGCCGCACGTGGTTACGACGGGCGGCTGTTCATCATGCAGTCGGGTGGAGGGGTAGCCACTGCGGAGTCTATGGCGGACCTTCCAGTGCGAATGATCGAGTCAGGCCCAGCAGCCGGGGCACTCATCGCCGCCAAGTTCGGCGAGATCTCGGGCCACGACGACCTGGTTGCTTTCGACATGGGCGGAACGACGGCCAAGCTCTCGCTGGTCACCGCCGGCCAACCTTCCACGGTCGGACAGTTCGAGCTGCACAAAGTACGTCTGGCGCCGGGAAGCGGCATCCCGATGAACGTGAGAAGTCTTGACCTGGTCGAGATCGGGGCAGGGGGCGGAAGCATCGCCCGCGTCGCCCAGGGGACCATTCAGGTCGGGCCCGACAGCGCAGGCTCTGTCCCGGGGCCGGTCTGCTACGGGCTGGGTGGGATGGAACCGACCGTGACCGATGCCAATCTGGCTCTTGGATACATCAGCCCTCACCGATTCGCCGGTGGATCGATGACACTGGACCTCGACGCCGCCAGAGACGCCGTCAACGAGAAGGTGGCGGAACCGCTTGGGATCTCCACAGAGGAAGCGGCCTGGGGAATTCACCGGATCGTGAACTTGAACATGGAGATGGCCACGCGTGTCGTCTCCATCGAACGTGGCAACGATCCCAGAGACCTTGTGTTGGTCGCCACAGGAGGCTCCGGCCCCGCCCACGCCTGTCGTTTGGCCGTAGCCCTGGGGATGCCGGTAGTTTTGATCCCTGCTGCTGCCGGAGTCGCCTCGGCGGCCGGCCTTCTGTCCGCCGAAGTGAAATTCGACACTTCGCGCTCTTTTGTCACCCGACTCGATGGGGCCGACCCGAAACGATTGACCAGGGTTTACGACGAGATGGAGACCGAGGCATCTCGGGTCATCGTGGAGTCGACCGACGCCAAACCGGTGAGGATGCTGAGAGAGGTGGACCTCAGGTATGTGGGCCAGGGTTTCGAACTGGCGGTCGAGATTCCCATGGGCCCGGTGACCACTCAGACACTTAGTCTGGTCAGGAAGGCCTTCGATGAGGTCTATTCGAAGAGATATGGGTTCGCCAGCCCCGACAAACCGGTTGAAGCGACCACCTGGAAACTCACGGCGTACGGCGACAGCCCTCCGCTCGAGATCCCCAAGATCGAATCAGAAGGCGGACCGAGAGTTGCGATCCCCTCCGAGTCACGCGTTGCCTACTTTCCCGAGACCGACGGGTTCGTTGAGACACCGGTGTTCAGCCGCTACGACCTGGCACCACAGCAGCTGGTTGAAGGGCCGGCAATCATCGAAGAGAGGGAGTCGACGACGGTGATCCCACCCGGGCTCGAGGGATTGGTCGACGAGTATGGAACCGTCCGGATCGAGGTCAGACGATGACTCGGCCCGACCCCATCACCCTCGGAGTCGTCTGGGGCGGTCTTCAGTCGATTGCGGTCGAGGTCGGCACCACCATTCACCGGACCGCGTATTCGGCCCAGGCACGTGAAGGGCAGGATTTTTCGGTTGCGATCTTCGACCGAGACGGACGGATGACCGCGCAGGGCCCATACAGCCCTGGGCACATGGGGGCGATGAACTTCGCGGTTCTCAACATGCTGGAGGCTTTCCCGGCCGAGACCCTGTCGCCGGGCGACGTGATGCTTCTCAACGACCCTGCCCTGGGCTCGGGCCACCTGCCCGACTTCTTTGTGACCCAGCCGGCGTTCCATCGCGACCACCTCATCGGATTCGCCGTCAACATCGTCCATCACACCGATGTAGGTGGGTCGAGACCTGGAAGCCAGGCGGTGGAGGGAGTGTTCGACTATCACCAGGAGGGCCTGTTCATACCACCGACCAAGATCGTGGACGCCGGGGTGCCGAACGAAGCGGCATTGGAGCTGATTGCCGCCAACTCACGAACACCGGACAACCTCCGTGGCGACCTCCTGGCACAGAGAAACGCACTGAGGGTGGGTGAGCTTCGGCTCCAGGATCTGGTCGAGAGACATGGGCTGGATGTGTATGAGAGCTGCATCGAGGTCATCCTCGACCAAACCGAAACCACCCTGCGGGAGGCAATTGCGTCCATTCCGGACGGCCGGTATGAGTTCACCGACCATCTCGACGACTACGGACCGGGCACCGATCCTCTGATCGTCCAGGTGGCGGTGACCGTCGACGGCGATGCGCTGACGGTCGACTTCGACGGGTCCTCCCCCCAAACCGAGTCCGGTCTCAACGCCTATCTCAACTACACCAAGTCCTACAGCTTCGCGGCGATCAAGTGTCTCACCGATCCCCTCGGCCCGATGAATGCCGGTGCCCTTCGTCCCATCGACATCTCTGCACCCGAGGGCACATTTCTCAACCCGAGGCGCCCGGCAGGCGGAGGTCCCCGAGCGATCATCTGCTATCGGGTGTTCGAGGCGATACTCGGGGCACTGGCTCCGGCCCTCCCCGACAGGGTGGCAGCCGCCAGCTCCCACTTCTCCAACCCGACATGGGGTGGATTCGACCCCGCGAAAGGAGGGCGGTTTGTGGCCTACGAGTTGGTCCTGGCCGGGTCGGGGGCTCGAGCCTCCCAAGACGGATGTGAGGCGATGTCCTCGGCCTTCAACGCATCAAACATCCCGGTCGAGGCCCAAGAGGCGGTCCAGCCCATCATCGTGGAGCGCTTTGAGCTGATTCCCGACAGCGGAGGCCCCGGTCGGCAACGCGGGGGCTGCGGCATACGGCGTGACATGAGAATCCTGGGCGAAGATGTCAAGTTCACCAACCTGTCGGAACGGCAGAAGTTTGCTCCTTTCGGGTTGTTCGGCGGGAAGCCTGGAGCGCTTGGCGCCACTGTGATCAACCCCGGTGAGCCCTCTGAGCGCAAGGTCGGCGGCAAGGCGTCACTGGACCTCGAATATGGGGATGTTGTGAGCTTCCGACTCTCCGGCGCCGGAGGTTATGGCGATCCCACCGAACGCGATCCGGAGGCTGTAGCCCGGGACGTCAGACTCGGCCTGGTCACTACCGAAGCCGCCCGCGACCGTTACTCGGTGGTGATCGGCGCCGACGAGATCCTCGACATCGAGGCGACTCTTGTTGCCCGAAACGTCAGCTCCGACTAACCCTGAGCGGCCACAGATCCACTGGTTCAGCTAGGCGAGGAAAGTCACGACGAGGGAGAAGATCGCTGTGAGAGCGGTCATGGCACCAATAGTGCCCAGCGAGTAAGTCCGCAGTTGATCGCGCATGACACCGTTCATTTGCCTGACTTCGATTGCCAGTTGGTCAATCCGGTCTTCCATCCGGTCGAAGCGTTCATCGACGCTCGCCTTCAGACCGGTTATGTCAGCCTTGGTGGCAACTTCGTCCGAAGGATGTTGGGGTAGATGTGTCATCAA
>QIDW01000049.1 GCA_003230435.1 Acidimicrobiia bacterium
GCGCCGATTCCGTGGGCAGTCGCACCGTGAACCTGACCTTCGACCAACATCGGATTGAGCCGTTTGCCGCAATCGTCGACCACTGCGTAGTCGAGTATTTCGACCTTGCCTGTCTCATCGTCGATCTCTACCACTGCCGCATGGGTTTGAGTCGAGTAGGTCAGTGTGAGATTGCCATATTTCTTCTCGGTGTCGGGCAAATCAAAAGGCACGACGTAGACATGACGGCACGTCAGCGAGACCCTGCTGGCCATTTCGTATGGCAACACCGCATTGTTGGCGTACACCATGTTGGCTATCCCGATGTAGGGGATCTCCCGCTCGGCGTCTCCCTTGACCCGTGCCATCCCATCGGTGAGCTCGATCTCCTCCTCGGTGGCTCCGAGAGCGAAAGCCGCCACTTCCTTGATCTCAGCCGCGAGCTTCTCACAGGCTCCGATGATTGCGTTGATCCCGGTGACAGCGAACTGGCTTGCATAAGTGCCGGAGAACCCGATGTAGGCGCTGTGGCCTTTGTCGAACCCGGTCCAGACCCGGACCTCTTCGGGGGACACGCCGAGAATGTCGGCTGCGACCTGGGAGGCCGAGGTTTCGTGACCCTGACCCTGCGGTGTGGTGCCCAGCGTGAGCATGATCTCGCCGTAGAGATCTAGCTTGGCCGTGCAGGCCTCTCCATTGCCCGAGAAGGGCAGTTCCGGGTTGAGGATTCGTGACTGGGCGAAGTTGTTGGTCCCGGAGTCGAGCGTGGTGCCGATTCCGAGGCCAATGCGCTTGCCGGTGCCCTTGGCCGCCTCCTGCGCTTTCCGAACCGCGTCGTGATCGATGAGATCGAGAACAGCGTCGAGAGCCGCAGGGAGGTCCCCCGAGTCGTAGATACACCCGTTGGGTGTCGTATACGGATAGTCCTCGGGTTGAACGTAGTTCAGCTTGCGTATTTCAACAGGATCGAAACCAAGCTCGTGGGCGACCGTGTCGACGATCCGTTCGACCGCCCAGAGGTGCTGCATTCGCGAGTACCCCCGATTGGGCACGGCGGGGCATTTGTTGGTCACCGTCTCCTTGTAGTCGACCTGGATGTGCTTGAACCGGTAGGCACCCGGAACCACCTGTGACCAGATGACCGCCCCCAGGGGCTCATAGTGGAGGTATGCACCGGCATTGTCGTAGACATCCATCTTGAACCCCAGGATGGTCCCGTCTGCCATCACCGGGACTTCGATGTTCCGAAAAGTGCGTTCGTTGCCGTGGCCTCCGGAGAGATGGTGCTCGGTTCGGTACTCGGTCCACTTCACCGGCCGACCTGCCTTGCGTGACAGCAGAGCCAGGACCCCGATGTGGGTATATGAGTTGATCTTTATCCCGAAGCCGCCACCGATGTCCTGGGAGCGAAAATCGAACTGGTCGACACCGACGCCCATCGACGGAGCAATGACCAGAGCGCCAAACAAGGGAAACTGGTTGTTGGAGACGACGCGGATGATGTCTGTGCCAGGATCCCAGTTGATCAGCATGGCGTTGCACTCGATCGGCGTGGACGAGTATCGGTGGAAATGGAGGCTGTCGATCTTGACGACATGGTCGGCGTTCTCCAGGGCCCAGTCGATTTCCCCCCAGTCGAACAAGCCCTCCCAGGCGATGTTGTTGCCAAGCCCTTCGTGAAGAAGCGGAGCGTCCGAGTCGGCAGCACCAACACCATCGATCACCACCGGGAGAGGTTTGTACTCGACCTCCACCAGATCGGCGGCATCGCGGGCTATCTCGCGGGTCTCGGCTAGCAGCACAACAACGGCCTCGCCTTGATATCGAACCCGGTCCACTCCGAGGAGATACTCTTCGATCTGGCCTTCCGGCTTTGGCGCGAACTGGAAGAGTGGCTCGGTCATCGCCTTGACCTCGTCTCCGGTCAGGGTCGCAATCACCCCGCCCAACGCCTCGGCTTTGCTCACGTCGACTGAAACGATCTCGGCATGTGCATACGGCGAGCGCACGAAGTGGGCATAACCCATCCGATACATCCCTTCGTCGTCAACGAAGGCGCCCTGCGCCTTGAGGAGACGCTCGTCTTCTTTGCGCGGAAGGCTCTGGCCTGTCCAGGTCGGGGTCTTGATCTCAGTTTGTGCCGGGGCTGTCATCGCGAGACCTCCTGTCCTGATGCCGCCTTGATGGCTTTGACGATGTTGACGTACCCCGTGCAACGGCAGAGGTTGCCCTGAATGCCGGCGCGTATCTCATCTTCGGTAGGTGTCGGATTGCGCTCGAGTAGGAAGTCGGAGCTCATCAGCATCCCCGATGTGCAGTATCCACACTGCAGGCCATGGTGCTGGCGGAATGACTCCTGGAGGTCATTCAGGTCTCCGTCGGCGGACATGGCCTCGACCGTCATGATCTCAGCGCCGTCGGCTTGAACCGCGAGCATCATGCAGCTCTTGATGGTTCGCCCGTCATATCGAACGGTGCAGGCGCCACAGTGGCCGGTATCGCAACCGATCTTCGGGCCACGCAAACCCAGGTCGTCCCTGAGGAAATGGACGAGTAGTTGACGGGCCGCGACTCGCTCGGATCTCGCCTCGCCGTTGACCGTGAACTCGATGTCGTGCACGGCGCCGTTATCCATCATCGTCTCCAATCGCGTCGAGAACTGCACGCTTTGCCACAACCGGGGCCATGGCTCTCCGGTAATCGCTGCTGGCATCGGCATCGTGCGGGAAGAAGTCGATTCCGTCGGCGACGGTGGCAACGGCCTCGGCAATCTCTGGCTCCGAGCCGCCGACACCAGCAAGGGCGGCCGCGGTATCAGGTCTGGGTGTCGGCACGGGGAGACATCCCAGGGTTATTCGCGCCTCCGAGATGCTCCCATTTTCCGTTCTCACCACGGCGACGGCTCTACTTGCGGCCTCTCCGATCTCTATCTCGTTCCAGCCCACACTGAAGCCCTCCTCGAGGGCAGGAAATGTGACGCCGACCAGCAACTCTCCGGTCTCCAAAGCATTGGTGAACAGCCCGGTGAAGAATTCTGATGCCGCGATGTCGCGCTCGCCGGAAGAGCTGACCGCGTGCATCGTGGCGTCTAGGGCGACGGCTAGCACCGGGAAGTTGTTGATGGGATCGTTGTGGCAAACGTTGCCCCCGAGAGTGCCCCGATTGCGAATCTGCTGATCGACGGTGGCACCCGCAACCTGGCCGATGCTTGGATGAGTCGATCGAAGCTTCTCATGATGCTCGAGTTCGTCGTAGGTGACACAGGAGCCAACGGTGACAGTCCCGTCGTCGTTGTTGGTCACCGATCGAAGCTCCTCGAGCCGGCTGATGTCGACGAGGAGATCCAGTCGGGTGGCCCTCAGTTTGAGGAGGCTCACGAGACTCTGGCCCCCGGCCAAGGCGCGGGCGTCTTCGCTGCCGGCAAGGGTCTCGGTGGCCTCAGCCAGTGTTTCAGGTCGGTAGTAGTCGACTGAGGCTAAGAGCATTCAGGCCCATCCCTTCTCAGTGCGACATCGCAAACAGCCATCACCAATTCAGTCCTCTCGTTTGTCGGCTTCCAGTCCTAACCGAGGTGGCATCGGGTGCCGGAACCTACCTTAACGATGCCAAATACCGTCGCGCTTCAGCAGCCAGGACAGTGGAGGTCTACGCTACTGTCGCTGGTCAGAGGATAGTTTTCTGCCGGAGAGACTGGTTCATTGAAATCGCCGGAAGGCCCGATAGGAGAAACAGGATGAGATTGATGCGTTTGGTGATAATGATGGCGTTCTTCGCCCTGGTGGTCGCTGCATGCAGCCCTAGTGAGGAGGCTGAAACCACGACCGAGCCGGCGGCCCCAGGTACAACCGCTGCTCCGGACACCACCGAGGCCGCACCCGACACCACCGAGGCGGCACCCGACACAACGGCGGCACCGGCGGAGCCGATCATCATCGGCGCAGCCATCGATCAGAGCGGGAACATGGCTCCGTTCAACAATCCCCCGAATCTGGCAGCTCAGATCATGGTCGATCGCATCAACGCCAGCGGGGGCGTCCTGGGCAGGCCGCTCGAGCTGATCACGATAGACACCACGCTCGATCCCGATCAGACCAAGGCTGTCGCTCTGGATCTGATCGCGCAGGGCGCCGTGATGTTGCTGGTGACGTGTGACTTCGACTTCGCCGCGCCTGCCGCTCAGGAGGCCGTGGCGGCAAACGTGCTCGCCGTTGCCCCATGCATCGGGACTGATCGCATGGGACCGAAGGGACTGGGTGACGCCGGAAAGATCGCCTTCAGCTTCGGAAACGTCGCCGCGCAGGACGAGGGAGCGGTGCTTGCCGAGTTCGCCATGGACCAGGGTTGGGAAAACGCACTCGTGGTCAAGGACAACCTTCTGATCTACTTCCAGGACGTCGTGGACGCTTTCGATGTTCGTTACCAGGAACTTGGAGGAACCGTGGTCGCCACGGAAGAGTTCACAGGTTTTGATGGGACAATAGGCAATGTGGTGACCGCGGTCGCCAACGCCGACAAAGATGTCATCGCCATCTCCACTGCATTTGCCGATCTTCCGGCGTTCGTCGCAGGTC
>QIDW01000369.1 GCA_003230435.1 Acidimicrobiia bacterium
ATGGCCAATCCGGAAACTCGCGAATCCGAAAACCGAGGCACACTCATCCCGGCTTCTGATGTAGGTCTGGAAATGACCAGTATTCGCCGGATTGTGTTGCTCTATCGCCTCGATTGGCTACCTATCGAGCCAGTCGAACCGCTCAGTCGAGAAGCCCCTTGGGGGAGCATTGAACCCTCAAAATCTGACTGCAATTCCGGCACGTCCATCGAGTTCAGCGGGAACTACTACACCTCTTTCGACGATCAAGGGGTGATGCGTGAGCAGCGAGATGGTCTAGTCATAGGTATCAACAGTCCGGAAGGCTCACTCGGTTTGACCATCGACAGTTTCGCCGAAGGCAGATACAACGCCGACGGTGAACGCCTGACCGCCTTTGATATGGTCGAGCTCTACTCCAACGTCACTACATCAATACCAGGGTTCGGCGGCTCGACATTTGCTCAGGGGTCCAGCATCATGCAAGGCGGTGCCGGCGATTATGAGTGCCGAACCGACGACATGACCTTGACCATCGACGGCTTCGAACCTACCCGCAGTGTCCGGGTCGACAAGATCCTCGAACCGCCCCCCACCAACGATCCGTGACCAGATGTTGTGCCAGCAGCAGACAGCCACCAGTTAAAACGTCATTTTGCTCGATTCCATGAGGTGAGAGAACGCCGACTGACGTCTTCTGGCTGACGACTTCCTGGCAGGGTCGGGGCCGCTGCCTCCGCCGGTGGGGTGCAAAGGAACCGGCTATCCGCACCCCGGGAACGTGGTTTCCAGCGTTTCGGCGTCCAGTGCGACTGAGAGGGTGTATTGCGTCTCGTCGAGGGTGGTTTGACGTGCTCCTACCCCGCTTCCGTCGGGCCCTACTTGAGCGGTGACAGATCCACCGGCGGCGGGCTCTAACACGGCGCTGACTGTCTGACCAGCCGCGAAACCAACAGGATTGATGGTGATGAGGTTCCCGCCAGTGACCGGATCACAGTCGACCACGACAAACACTCGCCCCGTTCCATCCGCCGTAATGAGTTCTGCGGTGAACTCGGCGCTTTCGAGCACAGCGGACTGCAGAGTCGAAGCGCCGGTGGGAGCGGGTGTCTCCCCGGAAGTTTCCGATTCAAAGGTGGCTTCGGTGGTCGCAAATTCAAAGCCTGTGGATGTTTCACCGTTGCCGCCGCAACTCGCCGCCACCAGGGCCAAGATGAGCACCGTGACATAAGGACGAAGACGGACCGAAGGCAAGGGACTGCGTCCACGCTTCACTGGACCGACGCTACACCGCTGCCTCGTCCATCGGCTCGACAGCAGCTGGAAACGTACCGCGCCAGGCAAGTGTCCACGACGTGTGGTCAGCCGCAGACGACCTCGAATGTCACATCGCCCGCCGCTTCACCTGACAGTTGGCCGACGAGTGGGATGGGTCCGGGCGAGCTGAGCACATCGCCGTCGACGACGATTTCCTCTCCGCCATTGTTGACCAGTCGTTCACCGTCCACCTTGACGAAGATCTTGTCGGGTAACGGCGACACGGTTAGTACAAGCATCAGCGTTCCGTCGGCCGAGTCCGCCACCAGGCTGTAGTCACCGCCGTTCTGCTCACAAGACGTCGTGGTGATCTCATATGTCTCGCCAGCGAATGCGACCGTCCCGGCTGCGTCGAAGGTGGGCTCAACGAAGGGAAGGCCGGTTGCCTCGGCGGCCATTTCGACGATGTTTCCCATTGCGCCGCCATAGGTGTCACACGTGACGTCAAACGTGACGGCATGCGGGTCGGAGAACCGGTCCACGGTATCTTCCAAAACGGTCAGCGGCTCCGGTGTCCACACCCGGTTGCCATCACGTTCCACCCACCTTGGAAGCTGACGATCATTGCTCCACCAGTAGTTTCCGTCCTCCTCGGACGGCACCAAACGGACCACTGAAACCACAAGGAGCGGGATCAGCGGATCGTGGGACACCTCGAGAGCGAAGAAACCGTCGTCGCCAACCCGGGCTATCGCCACCAAACGGAGTTCGTTCCGGTCGTTCTCCTCGGTTTCGAGCGGTTCGCTCGACAGTCCCGGCTGCCACCCGCAGGCGATCACCTCCACATCAAACGATTCGTCGTCGACTGTCACCACACCGGTGCCGGTGGCCCGGTCAGGATTGCTTCCGACTTCGTCAGGTACTTCGCTCGATTGACCTGTTGGGTCAGTTTCTGTTCCCGAAACTCCGGCCACGCTGGAGGTCACGCCGTTGACCGATGTCGTCGGAGCCTTGCTATCACCCGCCTCGACGGCGGTGGACCCGCCACACGCATTGATCACGATGACTAAGGCGACCATCTTGCTCATCGCGCGCATAGCGCAACCTACCAAAACGAGTTCTCCCTGGGCCATGAGAATGTCAACCAGCCTGTCAGCCGCCTACCAATGCGCCCCCGACACAATCGTGGTGAGCTAGCGAAAGGCGCGGAATGCTCCGGTCACATCAAGGAACACAACCAGATCACCGAACAGCGGCGGCGGCCCCTGCTGACGAGCTGGCTTCGGCATGTCGACTCGGAGTTACTCGGCGCCGGTGGTTAGGTTCATAGGCGACCGGCCAGATTCGCCGCCACTTGACAAGGCCGCCCACCCAAACACATCCAACAATCTGGCGATCCCCTGTATTGGAGTGCATGGAGGTGCCGTAGGATGCAGCGAACTAGCTCTCCCAGAACGGGCACATCAGTCACCGACACCCGGCTGGGACCGTCACTGCTCGTGGCTCTACCAGGCCACCAGAACGAAAACCTCGTCACACGCGCTACCCGAAACCTAATACGGACAAACGGCGCAGCTCCTTGACCAGGACTGATGCCCAGCGCCTGAATCGGACTTCGACTCACACCCACCACCGAGGCGCCCATTGCTTCAATGATCACAGGCGATTCTGGCGAAACCAGCCGAACGTCAGCCCAATCAACAACCCGACGAGCCACGTCAGATTGGGGCTCTTGTTACTCGCCCTGGAACACAGAAAAACCCAGGCCATGCCTGAGCTTTTCTCTTCGTAGCGGGGGCGGGATTTGAACCCGCGACCTTCGGGTTATGAGCCCGACGAGCTACCAGACTGCTCCACCCCGCGTCGGTGGAGCTTCAATTGTACGACTCCCGGATCCGTGTGCAAGCCTGCCACTTGCCCGGGCGATCTCCCCACCCAATCAAGCTACGCCACCAGTTTCAGTGACGAGACCGATGCAATGTGCTCGAAATCAGCGTCGGCCGCCAGCAAGGGGACCTTCTTGCCAATCGCAACCGAAGCAACCAGCAGATCGTTGGTGTTGGCGGGAGTGAATCCATTGGCCCGACAACGAAGGTAAAGCTCCGCCGCCTTTTCATACTCAAACATCGGCCTGACCGGCAACATGACGCATCTATTCAAGAATGCCCAGAGCTTCTTCCGATCGTCCGGTTCCCTGGCGCCGGCCAGCAACTCCATGATCACAATATCCGTCGTGGCCAACACCGCGTTGTTTCGGATGAGCTCGTCAACTCGTTCACAACTCGGGGATCTCGAATCTCGTAAGTATTCCACCCACGAGGATGTATCAAGAAGTAACGGCGTCATCTGAGCTCCACTCTTCGATCTTCACAATCCCACCGATCTCATCAAGGTCGCCGTCCCATCCAAAACCACGCATGGCCAAGGCCTGCTCCTTGGTCATCACTCCCCCAACCACCTCTCGCAGGGCAAAGTCAACGGCCTCTCGCTTGGAACGAAGGCTGTACCGCTCCATGACCATCCGGACGAGGTCTTCGTCAATGTCGATGTTGGTGCGAGCCATATACACCATTGTACACCACTTGGTGTACCGGTCGCATAATGAAAAAGCCCCCTCGGGGAGGGGGCTGACAACCGGGCTTCCTCAATCGCTAGCGATAACGCCAGACGATGCGACCCCGGGTGGGGTCGTAGGTCGAAACCTCGACGTCAACACTGTCGCCGGGGAGCACCCTGATCCCACGGCCGCGACGCATGCGACCAGAAGGTTTGGCGAGCAACTGGAAGCCGCTGTCCAACTCGACCTCGAATGTGGAGTCAGGAAGCATCTTCACCACCGTTCCCCGCATCCGTACGTATTCCTCTGTGTCCTTTGCCAACCTTTTCTTCTCCTTGATTCCTACCCAGCCTAGGGCATGGCCCCACCCTCAGAGAAGGTCACGCAACGTGCAGGGCCGAGGCATCAGTGGGTTCGTTCACCAACGCCGCGATCTCACCCAGGATGCGTTGCGCTTCGTCAACCCAC
>QIDW01000217.1 GCA_003230435.1 Acidimicrobiia bacterium
GTTGTCCCAGCGCCGAAACCAGCTCCGGAAAGTAACGCAACAAGGGTCGCTGGTTGCGTGAGTCGAGTCTCAGATCTGGTTCCGACCAGGAAAGGGACCGAAAACCGTCCCACTTCGGCTCGTAGACAAAGTCCCCTTTCGGCCAACGCTCCGAAACCTTGGCCTCCATGGTTTCCAGCGGGGCAGGGAAGGGATGGCTCACCGGAAGGGATTGTATTCCGGATATCCTGGGTTCCGATGGTGGCCAAGATCAGATCCGGGGCGAACTTCGCCTTCGACATTCTCTCTGCATCGGCTCATGAGTACGGAGTCGATCGCGTCAGCCGTATGTCTGCGGCAGTGGGGTACCGGGCCATCTTCGCCCTTGCTCCCCTGCTGATCATTGCCGTGGCCGTACTCGGTGCCGTGGTTGGTGATGCAGAGCAGGAGATAATCTTCGAGGCAATTGAACAGATCGCCGGCACCGAGGTGGCCGCTGCATTGGACACTTTCGTGTCGTCGGCCGTGACCCAGGGTGACGCGGCGGCGATTGTGGGAATCATCCTGCTTCTCTGGGCTGCTTCGAGTCTGTTCTACGAGATCCAGAACGACCTGAACGACATCTTTCACGTCCCGTACGAGCGCACTTCTGGGGTCATGGGGTTTGCCAAGAAGCGCGGCCTCGGGTTTCTATGGGCTCTCGGCCTGGGCATCGCCCTGATCGCGGTCTGGTTTCTGAACTTCTTGTGGCGATTCTTCGGGGGTGTCTTCCCCGACGATCTCGTTTGGGTGCACGGGTTGATCAGCTTGCTCGCTCCGCTGGTGTCGGTCGTCGTCCTGCCGGTCATGTTCGCTGTTGTGTTCCAGACGATGACGGCCGTCAAAGTTCGTTGGCGGGCAGCGTGGCTCGGAGGAATCTTCACTGCGGTCGTGTTCCTGGTGGCCGCGTACGGAACCGGGCTCTATTTCGCTTGGGAGGATGGGGCGTCGGCGCTGTCCGTCGCCGGTTCCTTCTTCGTGCTTCTTCTACTGGCATATGTGCTTGCCAGCGTGTTTCTTTTCGGAGCCGAGGTCACCAAGGTCTACAACGACTTTCTCGATGCCGGCGACATCAAGTCACCAAGCCTGCGTGACAAGGAGACGGCTCATGCCCCCGACATGGTCGTTGCGGATCCGCCAGAGGCGCTACCGGTGACCGCGATCCTTGCCTTCCTTGGAGGTCTGTTTGTCGGCTGGCGGCGAAGCCGTCGCTGACAAGCTCCCACAAAGCTCTGTTCCCTAATAACCTGACGCATCATGAACGTTGACATCGCCGGCTTCATCACCGACCTGAAGGAACATGCCACCGAGCATGGCTTTCATGTTCATGATGAGCGCCACTTCGTGGAGACCTATTCGCTTAGACAGTCATGGGAGGTCGACGTCCACCCTGAGGCCGGTTGTGGAGGTCCCATCGATCTTCACCTTGCTCTCGACGTCGACCCTAAAGTGGTTCTGTCGCTGCGGGATCGGCTAGATGAGATGGACTCCGAGTTCGAGGAACCAGAGGACGACTACCACCTCGACCTCTACTTCAACTGGGCGGTGCCGCCGCTCCTCAAACCGCCGGATCTACTGATCCTGGCGACCGATCTGGCCGGAATCGGGGGAACAACATTGTCGACCGAGGTATCGGCAATCGACTCCTATGCCGCAGTCATGGACGGTCCCGAGCGGCGGTTGATGCTCCAAGGGAAATCCTCTGTCAGCCTGGTCGATGTCCTCATGGGTCGTGAGCAGTTATGCGACGTTCTCGACCAGTCTCACGAGACCTCGGAGTATCTGCTCGACCGTGTGGGGGAATGGATGGAACTACCCACCTAGCCGGTGAGCAGGCTCACGACAGCCCACACGCCGAGGGCAAGTGTGACACTGGCCAGGGCGTAGAAAACGACCAGGGTCAGCGGCTTTGGCGGCGGCGCTTCGTCACGATTCTCCCGTATGACGAGCTCATTCACCGACTCGGACAATGCGCTTTCTGTCTCCGAGTGATCGGCTCCAACCTCCGGGGCAGGAGCCACCCCACCGTTCAGCTGCGCCGCAAAGAGTCGTGGATTGTTGGGGACGAACTGAAGGGCTTCGCTTTCCGCGGTGATCGTGTAAACGCCACCGCCGTTGTGATCGATCGAGTACTCGCCCTCCGCCCATTCGCCGATCTCTGCCCCACCAGAAGACATCCGGATACCAGCATCCTCGAACCCGATGATGACCGAAACTTGGTTGTCGTCGAGATTGATAACACCGTCGTAGATCGTCACTGTTCGTTGTCCCGTGGTTCTCGCACGGAACCAAGTTAGGCGATTTCCTCGCGATTAGAACGGAACCCCCATCGCGTCGCAGAGAAAGCGGGTGAATGACGAGGCTTTTGTGAACATTGCTGCGAGTTCGGCGTCGAACCCCTTTGAGGTGACTCGAGCCTGACTCAACCGGGCTCCGGCAATGAAGCTCTTGAAGCGAAGGTCGTCCGGAAAGGGGTGCCCGTCGTCGAGTTCTTTGGGGACTCTCTTGAGCATCTCGTTGTCATCCGGTGCGATCGACCATGTGTCGGAGAAAGCCTTGCCTTTGGCGGCCTTCTTCCATCCGGCCGGATCATCGTGGATCGACCGTCGGATTGCTCGTGCCACCGCAGTGTCTGGCTTCCAGAGCCCTGCGCCGGCAAAACACGCCCTGGGCTCTATGTGCAGATAGAAACCTGGAGCGTGGACGTCCTTGCCCTGCTCGTGGCGGAACTGAATGCCTACGTTGGTCTTGTACGGCGTTTTGTCATTGGAGAACCGGACGTCCCGATACGGCCTCATCAGGGAACCGCCGAGGGTGCGTGAGGCTGCGACGAAGTGCGGCGAGATTCTCTTCAGCCTGGAGTCGAAGTCGTTGATGAACTCGAGAGCCGGCTCACGAATCGTCCTTATGTAGCGGTCTTTGTTGTCCTCCCACCAGACCTTCTCGTTGTTCGACTCCAACTCGTTGAGGAAGTCGAACACGCCTTTGGTGAAGTATTTCTTGGTCATCGCTGTCCTTTCGATCTGTACTCACCAACTTACGCGAGGCATGGGACAGGTTGGAAGAGGGTTGTTTGGTGGGCACCGCGGAGGGTGCCCACCAATAGCGGAACTCGATTCGTGTGGTTAGAAGTCCCCGATGATCCGGTGGTCGCTCACCTGAAGCACTCCGTCAATGTCGACCACTGTCAGGATTGAGATGCCTTCCGCCTCACGGATGTTGGTGGTCGTGTGGACCGGCGTAGACACATACCACGGGCCATGGCCCGTAACTATGGGCTCGCCCAGGTTCTCAAATTGCCGAGTGAACATGGGCAGTCTGGTCTCGATCTCGGAGGCCTGGTCCCCCCGACGGAACTCGCTACCGCCAGCACTGGTGAACCGGTATCCCGCCGTCGTCAGAGCGAGGAATGCTTCAGCGTCATAGTTGTTCCAGGCGCTGTCATAGTCGTCCAACAGCTGCGTCATCTCGGCGGAGGGTGCGGTTGATGCACCCTGTGAGATGTCGTAGATGATCCACGCTCCCAGAGCCAGAACGAGGCCCGCCAGGATGACGACCGCAATGCCAAGTCCCCGGGTGCGTCGCTCCATCGTCTCGAGACGAGGCACGGCGCCCGTTTCCTCACTGTCGATCATGGTGGTCATGATCTCCTCCTTTGGTGTCGGCATTGATTGGGGAATTGGGTCACCGCTGATGCCGACCACCTTTGCTCTACGTGAGTCGTGGGTTCGTGGCCAGAGTCTTTAGACCCTTATGGGCACGAACGAGCTAGCGACACGGCTTGGCCAGGCAGGGAACAGATCAGAAGGCGGCGCTTGGGCCGACTAGGACTAGGCCTCGGACTCGGATTCCGATTCGAGCTCAGACCAGGAGGCCCGGAAGCCGTCGCGAAGAACCCGGCCGAAGACTTTGAAGTCTTTGCGAAGAACCCAGAGGGCAGCGAGCAGGAACACAACTCCCACTCCGATCCGGAACTGTTCAGAGACGCCTGGCGGAATCGCCTCGACCTCGGCGAGGTAGGACTCGCCGAGTTGGGCGATGAACAGGGACAACATGGCCCAAGCCTCTTTCCGGCTCACTGACCGGCCGGCGATTATGGCCACCGCGAACACCGACTGCGTTGCCGTGACCCACAACTCGTCCTGCTGGACCCGGTCGAGCGGCAAGCCGACGAACTGCCTGGCGAAGATGGCAAAGACAATCGGTAGCGTTCCGAC
>QIDW01000214.1 GCA_003230435.1 Acidimicrobiia bacterium
TGCCTCATCTCGAGGGCAGGCCGATCTCCATGTCGCGGTACCCCGATGGGATCAGTGGCTCATCGTTCTATGAGAAGCGGGCCCCCGGCCATCAGCCGGAGTGGATGCGGACTGTCCTGGTTGGGTCCGATTCCCAAGGTGGGGTTGTCGACTTTCTGCTGGCCGACTCGAGTGAAGCGCTCATGTGGTTCGCCAATATGGGTTGCATCGAGGTTCACCCCTTCCACTCCCGTGTGGAAGACCCTGAGATGCCCTCATATGCCGTCTTCGACTTCGACCCGGCGGAGGACTCGACCTGGGACCAGGTTGTGGTGGCGGCACGGCTGCTCGAGGTCGCATTAGGTCAACTTGGCCTCACGGGCTATCCGAAGCTCTCGGGCTCGAAAGGTCTGCATATCTATGTGCCATTGGAGCCGAGGCACGACTATGCCCGGGTGAGGCGGTTCGTCGGGGAGGTTGGTGAGTATCTAGCGGCCGCCAACCCTGACGACATCACGATGGAGTGGGACAAGCCAAAGAGGAGGGGAAAGGTCTTCGTTGATCACAACCGCAACGCAAGCGGTCAGACGGTGGCCTCGGTCTATTCGGTGAGACCGTTGCCCGGCGCTCCTGTGTCGGCTCCGCTGACGTGGGACGAGGTCGGCACCATCTCCAATGGAGACGTCACGATTGCCAACCTGTGGGACCGTCTGGCTCGGTTTGGAGATCTGTTCGCACCGGTCATAGAGGGAGGCCAGACACTCGACGCGGCTGAAGAGGCTCTGGGTATTGGCTGAAAATCGCACGACCCGGTTGTGCAAACCCCCCTCGATGATCCAGTGGATCATCGGTCCCCCCTTAAAAGGGGGGACAACCTGTGGGGGGGGTCGCGAAGGGCCTTTGATAGCGCAGTCCAAAAGCATCAGTAGGATTACGGCATGGACCTCTACGCCCGCATCAACATTTTGGGCGGCCTATCGGTCCGGCTCCCGCATGGTGGTCTTGATGAGGCCATCTCGTTGGACAACGATCCCATCGGCCGGGCCCAGAACTGGGTCAAACAGGGTGTCGACTATCTCCACATAGTCGACCTCGACGCGGCGGCTTATCGCGACTACCGAAATCGGGACCTGATCGGCCGGCTTGTCGATGCGGTAGACGCCCCCGTTCAGGTGGCAGGCGGTATCAGGTCGGAGGGCGAAGCCGAGCGCCTCATCGAGGCCGGCGCATGGCGGATCGTCATGGGCACTGCCGCCATCGAGAACCAGATCATGGTGTGGGATCTCTGTCGCGAGTATCCGGACAAGATCGTTGTCTCGCTCGATGTTCGACCCGACGAGGAGATTGCTACTCAGGGCTGGACACAGAACAGCGGTCGTTTCCTCGAAGAGGTTCTCATCGAGATGTCCTCCGCCGGCGTTGTCGCCTTTCTCGTTGCCGAGGCCGGAAGAGACGCCCTCAGCGATGCACCCAACCTACAGATCCTGGCCGAGGCGCTGGCCACGGTTGAGGAACCAGTCATAGCTTCGGGTGGTGTGAGGGATCTCGAAGATCTGAGGGGTCTTCTCCAGTTGGAGGCCAACGGTCGCCGGCTCGGCGGACTCGTACGGCGGGCCGATTCACCGTTGAGGAAGCGAAGGACGTCCTTGCCGGGGGCGGTCCGATGAGAGCGCCAGGAGGAATCAGTTCAACGCGGACCTCAGTGGGTGTCGAATCGCTTTCGAGCGCACTTGAGTTCTACGGGGACGTACTCGGGTTTGATCAGGTCCGATCACCATCTCAGGGCGTCGTGGCAGCTGTTGTCCAAGCGGCACCCGGTCAGCAGATCGAGTTGGTCGAGGGTGGTACCGCCCGGCCGGATACTCTCGTTTTCCAGGTCGAAGACGTGGAGAGGTGGAAAGACCACCTCACCAACACAGGAGTGTCCGCTGCCTCCACGTCCTTCGGTCTCGAAATCGTGGACCCCGACGGGCTGGTCATACGTCTCGAGTCGGACTGACTAGTGGTGTGTCGTTAGCGGATCAGAGTCCGCGACTGTTCCCTCAGATACTGACGCAGATACCAGGGACCACCACCGCCCGCCCCTGATGTTCCCGAGCCCTTCCATCCTCCGAAGGATTGGATGTCTGGCCAGGCGCCTGTTGTAGCCCCGGCGGCCCGGTTCACATAGGTGACACCCGCCTGTATTCCGTCGAACCACCTGTCGATTTCCTCGTCGTCTGTCGAAAACAGGCCGGCTGTGAGCCCGAACTCCGTGTCATTGGAGAGGGCGAGTCCTTCCTCCAGACCAGATATTCCGGTCACCGCAACCAACGGAATAAACAGCTCCTCACTCCAGATCCAGGAGTCGAGGGGTGCGGCAACGACGGTGGGTTCGACGAAGTGACCTCTTGTCAGGGCACCATCCGTCAGGACATTGCCCCCAATGAAAACCGTTCCTCCGCTGCTTCGCACCTCTTCTACGGCTCTCTCGAACTTTGCGACGACACCCTTCTCGATCAGCGGGCCCATGAAGCTCGACCGGTCGAATGGGGTGCCCACCTGGAGCTCGCTGGTGGCGGTCACCAGCTTGTCCACCAACTCGTCGTGCACCGAGTACTCGACGTAAACCCGCGAGGTGGCGCTGCACTTCTGGCCGCTCAACCCGAAGGCGCCCCGCACAATCCCTTGTGTGGCAAGGTCGAGATCTGCAGATCTGGTGACTATCACCGGGTTCTTGCCACCCATTTCACAGGAGACAGGCTTCGGACGCTTCTCACTGGCAGTCTGCAACAAGTGCATGCCCACCGGGTGTGATCCGGTGAAGGTGATGCCGTCGACGTCGTCGTGATGGGTCATGTGCTCTCCGATCACGCTGCCGCGACCCGTCAGAATATGAAGAGCTTCTTTGGGTAGTCCGGCCTCCTGCATCACCCGGTAGAACTCGAGAGCCATCAAAGCGCCGGTATTCGAAG
Organism: Acidimicrobiia bacterium; assembly: GCA_003230435.1. Taxonomy (GTDB): domain Bacteria; phylum Actinomycetota; class Acidimicrobiia; order Spongiisociales; family ZC4RG35; genus SZUA-217. The sequence continues at coordinate 2,934 of QIDW01000214.1, forward strand.
GTTTGACGATCACCGTGTTGCCGGTGAGCAACGCTCCAATGCTGGGCCCGCCCACAAGCGCCATCGGGAAATTGAAAGGAGAAATCACCGCCCAAACCCCGTATGGCCTGAGGACCGAGGTGTTGGTCTCATTGGCGCCAAGCGAGCTGAGAGGAATGACAAACCCATTGTGGTCGGTGATCTGCCCTGCGTAGTAGCGGAAGAACTCCACTGTCTCAGCCACGTCGCCAAGAGACTCGAGGCGGCTTTTGCCGATCTCATATGACATCAAGGCGGAGATCTCGAAGATCTGCTCCTCCATGATGTCCGCTGCTCTGAGCATTAGGTCGCGGCGTGCTTCCCATCCCAATGCCTCCCACTCGGGGGCGAAGGCACTTGCGGCAGAAATAGCGTCGTCGACGTCGTCGGTCGTGGCTTGGGCATAGCGCCCGACGAGGATGTCGTGGTCGATGGGGGACACCTCCGCGAAAGCGTCCCGTTCGGTTCGATGGTCTCCGGCGACGATCACACCGTGCGATTGACCGAGGCGGGACTGGACGTCGACAGCGGCTTTCTCAAACGCGGAATTGAGCTCTTCGTTATTGGCCGACATCGTGGCGTAGGTGATCTTCAGGGCCATCGGTGATCCTCTCGGGTGTCAGTAGGCAGACACTGGGACGATACATGCTCACACGGACCGTATTCCTGTTGGAGAGCACCTAGGTCTGGTGACCCATAAGGGCTATGGGTCTATCGACCGGTACGGACTAGCGCGATCGGGTCCGATTAGTAGGGCATGGCGATAGGACTTGCTGAAACTCTTCTGGCGGCCAGCAGCGACATGACTCGCATCCATCGTCGCGTCGTGCAAGTCGGTGCTGTCGCGTCGTGGCTGGCGGCGGCCGTCTTCTTGGCAGCCGGCTTTCTCGGTGGAGATGACGCACTATTCATCGAAGCAGTCGGTCCGATCATTGCGGCAGGATTCATGACGGCCCTGATCGTTCTCAAGCGTGAGAACGGCGGTCTGGCATTGTTCGGCGCAGCGGTCGTCACGATGGTCATGTACACCGTCGTGGGAAATCAGGACACTCTTCTTCCCGCGGCGTTGGCGCTGGTGATCATCTGTGCGATCGGGATGCTGCTCATAGAGACACATCGTGTCGTCACAGTTGTGGGAGTGGCTCTATTTCTTGCTGTCGCCCCTCTGTTCTGGTCGCTTCCCCTGGTCGAAGCTGTTCAGTTGGGCGTCGTGATGACACTCGCGTTTGTCATGACATCAGCAATCTTTTTCACGATCCGCAATGCGGCTACCGCCTTGAATGTGCGCTTTCAGACGCTGTTCGAGAACTCCCCGACTGCCGTTATGGAAGAGGACTGGACCGAAGCGCTTGCCTATGTCAGGTCGGAGTACACCGGACGACCGGATCGCATCAGAGCGTTCCTGATGGCCTACCCGGCGGTGGTCCAGCGGGCCGTTGCTCAAGCAAAGATCGTTCGCGTGAACCAAGCTGCCATCGAACTTCTCGAAGCCGATGGACCCGAGGACCTCATCGGCTACAGGGACGGTGCCAAAGTCACCGAGGAGACCTCCGAAGCATTCGTCGGTGCTCTTGTCGCTCTATACGAGGGACGCCCGTCCTTTGAAGAGGATGTCCGGGCCCTGACGATGAAGGGGCGTCCCATCTGGCTGCAGACCCGGGGCGTGAACACGTCGCCAGGCTCGACAGCAACCTCGATCCTGATCGGTCTTGCTGATGTCACCCACATCAAGGCTCGCCAGGAGGCAATGGCTGACCTTGTCAAGGCCAAAGACGAGTTCATCGCCAGAGTGAGTCATGAGCTGCGCACACCACTGACGGCCGTGATTGAGCTCAATGAACTCGCTGAGTGAGGATGAACGCTCAGAACTGATGAGCCTGGTGACCGGTCAGGCCGTCGAAATGTCCAATATCGTCGATGACCTGCTTGTGGCAGCCCGGGCCGACATGGGAAGCGTGGCGGTTGAAGCGACCGATGTCGACCTGCAGTCCGAGTTGGAAGCAGCCATCGAAGGGCTGGGCATTGAAATCCAGGAGCTGCCTGATACCACACCCAGGGTCATCGCTGATGCAAGCCGAGTCCGTCAGATTCTTCGCAACCTGTTGACAAATGCCGAGCGATACGGCGGTCCCAACCGACGCGTTGTCACAGGTGCCTTCTTTGACAACGTATGGCTCGAGGTCAGGGATGATGGCGACGGTGTTGCCCCGGACGACGCCGTCCAGATCTTCGAGCCTTACGGAACCGCTCACTCCGGAGTCACGGGATCGGTTGGTCTGGGCCTCTCGGTGGCCAGGCAACTCGCCGAGCTGATGGGTGGGTCGCTCACCTACCGTCGGGACGCCGACGAGACCGTTTTCAGGCTCGAACTCCCCCTGGCCAGGGAACGGCAACCCGTTCTGACTTCCAACAACGCTGCCTATTAACTAGTTTCTGGCAGTAATGCCATACATCTCGACACCGATTCTCTATTGGCCACTGCTGGTGCTGGGCGCCTACCTGCTGGGCTCGGTGCCGTTCGCCCAGGTTTTGGCACGGATCAAGGGTGTCGACCTGCAGGAAGTTGGAACGAGAAATGTCGGTGCTGGCAACCTGACTCGCGAAGTTGGCAAGGGGTGGGGAGTGTTGGCGGCGGTCCTCGATGGCCTCAAGGGCCTCATCCCGGTATGGATCGCTCGCAAAGCCGGTCTTGGGCTGGGTGCAGCCGGGATCGCCGGATTGGCTGCGGTTCTCGGCCACAACTGGTCGATCTGGCTCCGGGGCCGCTCCGGGCGGGGAATGGCGAGTTCGGTAGGTGTTCTTCTGGGGCTCGACCCGGTTCTACTTGTTTGGACGGCCGGGTGGTCTCTCGCGGGCTGGAAGATAGGAAGCGGTCTTGGAGGATTCCTCGGCTGGGGTCTCTTGCCGATCGTTGCTGTGGCGCTGGGTCGTCCTCCCACGGAGAGCCTGGTACTCCTTCTGCTCACTGTTGTGCTCATGGCACGGAGGGCGCAAGGCAATCCGGATAGCACCCCTGGTAGGGGGCCGACACTCTGGCGGGTTATCCATGACAGCGACAGGGTCGATGGGGAGTTCCCCGACACGGCTGAAGAACCGCTGACCCCATGAACCCGAAACGGGTCCTTTGGATCGCCGGCATTTCTGCGGTCTTGTACATCGGCGTTGCTGTTTGGGTCGTCAACAACTTCGATATCCCGCCCCTGAGCGGGTTTGCTCTTGCGCTGGTGGCCATCGCCGGTGTCGTCGAGATCATTGCGAAGTGGTTTTTCGGGCTGCTGTTTCGAGAGTCGGTGCAGAAAACTGGGGAGGGTATACGCGCATGGACTGCGTTCAAGGCCGCTCTGGTGGGTGCTGGTGTGGCCCGGATGATCCCTGCGGGGGGAGCGATAACGCCGGTGGCGATGTCGTGGACCGTTCGGGAGGAGGCTGAAGGTTCCGCAGGCGCGGGTATCAGGACAGTGTTGCTGAACTATTCAGGGCTCCTGATCATGACCGGTGTCGGATTGCTCCTCGCACGGCCGCAGGAGTCTGCTCAGATCGCTTCAATCAGCCTCTTCGTACTGGCGCCGTTTGTTCTCGTCGCCGGTGTCGCCTTCATGTTCGGATCGGGAAAGCTTGGGACTCTCGTCAAGTTCCTCCCGAGGTTTGCCCGCGAGAAGCTGGAGCAGTCGACCATCGACCATCTTCCGGGTTGGGAGTCGCAGATCTACATATGGGCCCGGCTGCTGCTCGAGGCCGGGGCGCTATGGATCGTCCTTTTCGCGTTTGGGATCGAGGTCAATGCCCTTCAGGTCATGGCCGCTTTCGGAGTTTCTCAGCTAGCCGGTGGCCTGCCCGGCACGCCTGGAGGCATGGGCGTGGTCGAAGGCGCCTTGGCCTTTATCCTTGTCGCCTACGGGTTCCCGGTTTCCACCACGATTGCTCCGGTTCTCGTGTTCCGGGTGGTTTCGTTCTGGCTTCCCGCCGTTCTGGGGTTTCTCGCCGGCGGATCGACGTTTCTTCGCTCGGAAGCGGCCAAGACTGCAGAGGCCGCCACGTAACACTCGGGTACGCTCTGCGACATGACTGACAAAGTCTCTTTCAAGCTGCCCAATCAGGACGACGAAACCGTCTCGGATGCCGACCTGGCCGGCCGGAAGTATGTGATGTTCTTCTATCCGAGGGCAATGACGCCAGGCTGCACTACCGAGTCATGCGATTTCCGAGACAGTTATGACGAGTTCTCTGCTGCGGGTTACGCCATCGTTGGGGTTAGTCCGGACCGGCCATCGCTGAACAAGAAGTTTCAGGAGAAAGAAGGGCTCAACTTCGATCTTCTTTCCGACGAGGACCACGCTCTGGCCGAGAGTCTTGGGGCATGGGGCGACAAGAAGATGTACGGCAAACTCAGTCGGGGTCTGATCCGCTCAACGTTCGTCGTCGATGAGAATGGCTCGCTGATCGAGGCCTACCGGAATGTCCGCGCCAAAGGCCATGTCGCCAGGGTCAAAGAAGACTTGCTCGGCTAACCGCTGAGTTCGATTCCCGCCAGACTCTCGAGAGCCTTGACCAGGGCATGGTTGCCATCTGATCCCAATCCTCGGGCCTGGAGAGAGCGGTAAAGCTGGAAGACGAGCGCCACGCCGGGCATCGGAACACCGAATTCGTCTGCTGCCTCGAGGACGAGGCGGAGGTCCTTCTGCTGTAGGTCGATGGTGAAACCGGGTCGCCAGTCCCGCTCGATCATCTGCGGACCCCTGTTGGAAAGCATCCACGAACCTGCGGCTCCTCCTTCAACGGCTTCGAGAGTTTTGTGAAGGTCGAGGTCGGCGGCCTTGGCTAGGAGGAGCGCCTCTGAAACGGCGAGCTGGTTGAGGACGACCAAGACCTGGTTCACAGCCTTCACCATCTGACCTGAACCCGACTCCTCACCGACGTGGACGATCGATTTCGAGTAGGCATCCATGAACGGTCGTGTCCTGTCGACGGCATGAGACGGACCGCCCACCATTACGGCAAGGGTCCCGTTGACAGCGCCTTCCGACCCACCGGAAACGGGGGCATCAACCCAGTCGACTCCAAGCTCAGCAGCCCGATTGGCCAGGCTCCTGGTGGCAACAGGGGAGATCGTCGAGTGGTCTACGAGAATGTCGCCTTCGGTCATTCCGTGAATGACTCCGTAGTCACCGAAGACAACATCCTCGACGTCGGGTGTGTCTGAGACGCAAACAAACACGATGTCACTCTCTGGACCAACCTCACGTGCCGTGTCGACCACGTGGGCGCCTAGGTCGTCTGCCTTGGATCGAGTTCGATTCCAGACAGTAAGGCGGTGGCCCGCATTTTCGAGGTTCGCCGCCATGGCATGGCCCATTGTCCCTAGGCCTATGAAACCGAGTCTTGTCATGGTGCCGCAGCCTAGGTGTGATGTGCTAAACCCGTATCGATGCCACACGACCGACTCGATGCTGCCTTGTCCGCCGAGGTCGCCGTTCTTCTGGAGAGCGGCACAGACAAGGGTGCGGAAGAGGTGATAGCCGGCGTGATCCCTCCTAGTTCCGGCCTGGGACGTCGCTACCGCCTCGCGGGATCGGATCAGCAGTTCATTCGGATGAATTCGAACAGCTACTTGGGGCTCCCATTTCATCCCGCTGTGATCGCTGCCGAGGAGACCGGGACCCAGCAGTTTGGGGCCGGGCCCGGTGCCGTCAGGTTCATCTCCGGCACCTACCAGACACACCTGGACCTGGAGCGTCGACTTGCGGGTTTTCACAGGCGCGAGGGTGCGATCGTCTACTCGTCCGCTTATGCGGCGATCTTGTCCACACTGGTTTCACTGATCACACCCGAGACGGTTGTGCTCAGCGACGAGTTGAATCACAACTGCATCATCAATGGCGTGCGAATGTCTCGCCCGGCATCGCGAAGCGTTTATCCGCATCTCGACATGGATGCCCTTGATCAAG
>QIDW01000109.1 GCA_003230435.1 Acidimicrobiia bacterium
GCCTGACGGGCTTCGTCGAGCATGGCACGGGTCATTGAGGCGATACGGATCAGTCTCGTGGGCTGGCTGACCGCCGGGCCTTCCTCTTCGGTGTTTTCGGTCTTGTCGTTGGACTCTTCGACAGAGTCTGGTTTGAGGGTTTCTTCCATCAACTCCAGCCTATAACCATTTCCACCGTCTAGAAATACTCACCGTCTTCGCTCTCTGATGCCAGCCTTGAACCCAATGCGAACCGTCCTGATCTTCACCATCACCTACACCGTGGCCCTCTTCGCTTACGGCCAGATGGTGGGCAGCCCGCTGACGAACCTCTACACGGGAATCAACATCGGTCTGTTCATCCTCTTTGCCGTGCTCAACAAGTGGGCGCAATGGCCCGTTCACGCTCTTTGGGCGATGTCGCTGATCGGCCTGGGCAACATGTTTGGCGGCGTTTTGCTGGTGGATGGACTGCCTCTGTACACCGCGGATCTGATCGGCAACCTTCGTTACGACAAGATCTTCCACGCCCTCGCAGCTGGGGCGTTCGTGATCATCACCTGGGAGGCGATGAAACGTTGGGCCGGTGCTGGTTACCACCGGGGTGGGATGCTCTTGTTCACATGGTTGGCCGTGATGGGTGGTGGGGCTGTTGTCGAGATAGCCGAGCTGATCGGATCCACACTCAGTGATGTCAGCGTCGGGGACTACGCCAACAACGCTCTGGATCTGGTGGCCAACGCCCTCGGAGCCGCGGTGGGCATCGCCCTGGTCTGGCGCTACGAACAACGCCAGGAGGGCACCGCCAACACCAAGCCATAAACCTTTCCTAATGCATGGCGCGTCGCATGTGATCTTTTGGCCGCGTAGAAGGCTTTCGCAGCGCTCCACGACCCCCTTTAAACCGACCTGGTTTCTGTCGTACTATCACGTTGAGTAACGATGAGGACGACAGATGGCTGAGGAATACCCCCCAATCCTCGACGCGGCGCAAGTGGCGGAACTACTGGGAATGAACGTGCAAATGGTCCGGCGTTACGCAAGGGAAGGGCGGCTGCCCGCCTACAAGCTTCCCGGCGGCCGCACCTTCAAGTTCTTCAGGGACGAAATCTACGAGTTCGTCCGATCTCATCCGGTGACCGCCGTGGAAGACGGGGTCAGTGAAGTTCAGTCGACCGAATAACTGCCAGAACCATTGCGCTCGGGATGTAGATCTGCCGGCCGTCCACGTCGTCGACTTCTATGTGATCCACCGAGACCACGGCTATCGTTCCAAACACCATCTCTCCGTAGGGGATGGCAAGTCGAAGGGTCGTCTCCGCCGCCGAGTATTCGTGGAGAAGGGCTTTGAACGACTCGGATCTATCCACTCTCGACTCATCTGTTCGGCTAGCGGCGATGATCGACCACCTCCCCACATCGAACCGGATAGCGGCGGTCTGGCCAGGGCTGTCGATGGTGGCGTAGTCGGCGCCGGCGCCCATTACGGTCCCGCTGAAACTGTGACCACCAAACTCGACGGATACCCGTCCGCCGCGGTGGGCGAGGTCCTTCATCACGTCTGCGAGCTCGAGCTTCCGCCGGCGCAGGAGTTCGGTCAGCCGCTCGTCCTCGGCTGCTTCCTCAGCCCACTCGCGGCCGGCGCCTTGGCGAAGCTCAGCAGCCAGATCGGGATCGGGGTTGGTGTTCATGTCTTTTCGCGCTCTCGACATCTAGTGATGCACACAGGATAGGTTGCCGAACCGTGACCTCTGCCCCCTCCAAGGTCTTGAGGAAAGCGGGCACCTCACAGCCGGCACGCCGGCCAGTCAAGCGACGGCTATCGGCGTCCCATTTCCTCATCGCCCTTGTAGTCGTGCTGGCTTTTGTCCTCAACTTCCTTGCTCTCCAGGATCGAACAGCTACCACGCTGGTCGCTGTGGCAGATCGTCCCATCAGCGCCGGTTCTGCGTTCTCCGTTGACAGCGTTCGACTGGTGCCGGTGCCCGCGGGGTTTGAGGGACTCGAGTCGCTGGTTGAACAGGCTCAGCTCTCGGGATTCGAAGGTTGGGTTGTCGAACGATCGATTCCGGTGGGTGGTCTGCTCAACCTGTCGGTGTTCGTTGAGCCGGGGGCACCGTCGGGTCTGCGGTCGATGAGTCTTCCGATAGAGGTTGCGCATGCGGCCGGCGGCACGATTGTTGCCGGCGATCGTGTCGACGTGATCTCTGTTCTGGATGGCTCGGCGACCTACGTGGCAACCGACATCGAAGTGATCGGCAGCTCGGACCTCGATGGCGGATCCTTTGGAAGCGTCGGCGACTATCACATCGTTGTGGCGGTCGATGCCCGGCAGGCGCTGGATCTCGCCGAGGCGCTCGAGTCGAGTTCGCTCGAGATCATCAGATCGACTGGTGCGCCAGGAATCGAGGCCGAGAGCAATGGCGAATGACTCCTGACATCGCCCTCGCTGCCTCAGCGAGAGAATGGCCCGATCGATTGCATCGTCATCTGCTTGAACATGGCGGTGGGAGAGTCGTGGCTCGGCTCATGGGCCCGGAGCAGACCATCGAAGCCACCTTTGACGCACTTCTCATCGACGACGTCTGCTCGTTTCTCACACCACGTCTGGTATCGGTCATCAAGAAGTCCGGCGCCGAGGTCGTCGGCGTTTTCTCGCCGACCGATGGGTCCGACGCAAAGCGGCGACTTCTGGAGTGTGGCATCAGTGATGTCATCGAAACAGAGGCTGCTCCGGAGGAGTTCCTCGAGAAGGTGATGGCCGCCTTGGCTCACCGCATCCCGGTTTCTGTGGAGACACCTGCCCCTTCAGTTGGGTGGTCAATCGCTGTCACCGGCGTTTCCGATGGAGTGGGCGTAACCGAGGTGGCTGTGGCCCTGGCACGTGGGATCTCCAGCGATATGAAGGTTGCCCTCGTCGATGTCGATCCAACCTGGCCCAGCGTCGCCCAACGCTTGGATCTTCCCCTGCATCCCAACATTCGGACAGCTCTTGACATCGTTGCCCATGGTTCTGGTGATCTCGAAACAGCGACTCACCTGATAGGCGAGATGACCGTCGTTGGCGGAGTTGCCGATCAGGGATCAGCCTCGCCACTTTCCCAATCAGAAGTGTCGATGCTCTTCGACGCCCTTTTTGAGTCGGCCGATGTGTTGGTTGCGGATCTTGGTCCGTTGCAGCATTCGGTGCGAGGTGTCCTTCGGGGTTTCGACGCGGTTGCCCTGGTAGGCACCGGAGATCCGGTTGGGGCCACCCGGCTCCTGCATAGCGCCGAGCGAGCGATGGAACAGGTCCCAGCGGAAGCGGTGGTACTTGTCGCAAACAAGACCTTGGGGCGGCGGTACTACGAGTCCGAGATTCGGCGGGAGTTGCAATCCTCGTTCCCCAACCTTCCGTTGGTGGTGTTGCCATTTGATCAACGGTTGAGCGAGTCGATGTGGGAGGGCCGGCTGTCGCCGCGGGGACCCTTCGCCAGATCCGTGGGTCGGATGGCCTCACTCATCATTGAGAGGTTGGAGCCATGACGGTTGATGTTTACGAGGAACTCCGCCGGGAGGCATTGGCCCGGATCGATGGGACCGGGATCGACCCCGAGAGTCAGTTGGAAGAGGTTCGGGAACTGCTGGAGGTGGCAGTTGAGGACTATCAGCGGAGAGCTCACCTCGGAGACGGCAGATCATTGGCAGATCCGCGGGCCACGGTCAATAGGCTGGTTCAGTCGGTCACCGGGCGCGGTCCTCTGAGCCGTCTTCTGGATCGTCGGGACGTAGAAGAGATCTTCATCGAGGGCGACGCTGTTACCTATCTGGAGGCGGGTGGTGTGCTGCGCAGCGCCGACGTGCCGGCTACGGAGGCGGAGAACCGTCAGACCATCGATCAGCTGATCTCCACCTCCGATCGGCGACTCGATGCGTCCAATCCAATCGCTCAGGCGCGCGTGCTCGACGGGTCCGCTCGCCTGACAGCTGTGATACCGCCGGTCGGCGACCAGCTCTCCGCAACTATTCGCAAGTACGCCCTTCGCCGCCAGACTCTCGACGCGCTTGTGGGTCTGGACTCTCTGACACCTGCTGCGGCCGCTTTTCTCGAGGCGGCGATGAGGGCATCGGCATCGGTGATCATCTCGGGACCCCCCGGCTCCGGCAAGACGTCGTTTCTGTCGGCCCTGATTGCAGCGGTGCCGGCTGATTACTGCATTCGCTCGTGCGAGGAAGTACGTGAACTCCACGTGCCTTTGGTTCCTCCCTCGATGGCTCGGGAGAGATCAGCCTTCGGGATCTGGTGAAGGTGACCCTGGCGATGCGACCCGATCTCATCGTTGTGGGTGAGGTAAGAGGAGCCGAAGCCTTTGAGTTGACTCGCGCAGTCAACGCTGGTTGCGGCATGGCCTGCACCATTCATGCCAACTCTGCCAGTGAGGCTCTCGACGCCCTCGTCAACG
>QIDW01000396.1 GCA_003230435.1 Acidimicrobiia bacterium
CACCAGGATTCCAGCGACGTCGCCTTGCTGATCTCTGAGTACAAGAAGGTCCCTGGGAGATAGGAGGAGCTCGGCGTCGGCGCAGCGGATCGTCCACACACTCGGCGTGGTCGAGCCGTGACCACCGTCCAGGGCGGATCACAACCGCACAGAACATGCCGCCTCAAATTCGCCGTGAGCCCAAACAACGCGTCCTAATCCGGCACTATCTCGCTGATCTGTAGTGACGCTTGTTGCTCGACATCCTGAGAGGTGAGTGGACCGATCCGCGCCTCTCCAAGACCACCGTCGCCGAATGGTCCGAGCGTTGGTACCGCACCAAGTCCAGTCTCAAGCCCAAGACTCTGGCCGGCTACGACTCAAACCTTCGTGTTCACGTCCTCTCCGCGTTCGGCGACTATGAGCTCCGCCACATCGACCGCATGGCAGTCGAGGAGTGGGTAGCCGATCTTCAAGCATTCGGACTCGGGCCTTCCGCGGTGCGCCAAGCCCGTCAGGTGCTCAACAGCATGATGAAGCTCGCTGTGGAGGCCGGCTACTTGCTCGTGAATCCGGTCACTGGGGTAGCGGCGCCTCGTCAAGACGATCGCGAGATGCTCTTCCTATCGGCCGAGGAGGTCGAGCGACTCGCGGCAGCGATCCGACCGCCTTATGCGACGCTCGTGTACCTCCTCGCCTACGGAGGGCTCCGATGGGGCGAAGCGGTCGCGCTCCGCCGCAAACGCTGTCACCTGCTTCGGTCGCGAGTCGAGGTCGCCGAATCGCTCGCAGATGCCAGAGGTCAGCTCCACTTCGGAACGACCAAAACTCATCAGCGGCGAATGGTGGTGATCCCCGGCTTCCTCCACGACCTGCTGGCCGCACATCTTGCCGCGCAAGTGAGCGACGACCCAGAGGCCCTGGTCTTCACTTCACCGGAGGGACAGCCGCTGCGCAACTCCAACTTCCGACGTCGCATCTGGCACCAGGCGACAGCGGACGCTGGGCTGGCCGAAAGGTCTCAGAATCCACGACTTGAGACACACCTGTGCGTCCCTGCTCATCACCCAGGGAGCGCACCCCAAAGCCATTCAGATGCATCTGGGGCACTCGTCGATATCGGTGACGATGGACCGCTACGGGCACCTGTTTCCCTCCGACATCGAAGCTCTGGCAGCAGACCTCGATGCGGTTCGGAGTCGTGCTCTTGCGGACCGAATGCGGACCAACGACGGATCAGAGGTCATCGAGCTCGGAGTGCGATAGGCGAAACCCCTTATGCCATAAGGAGATTTGGTGGAGCCGGGTACCGGAGTCGAACCGATGACCTGCTGATTACAAATCAGCTGCTCTACCACTGAGCTAACCCGGCCTGTTGCGAACCCTCATTATCTCAAACGCGGCAAGCGCACCCGAAACCGATGTGTTGAGACTCTCAACTCCGTCGACCATGGGTATCGAAACCACAACATCGCACCGTTTTGCCGCTAGTTGCGAAAGGCCTGTTCCCTCCGCTCCGATCACGACAGCGACAGGCTCCGTGAGCAGGTCGAGACCAAACAGGGATTGATCGCCAGATGCGTCGAGACCGACGATCCACACTCCAAACCCTTTGAGACGATTCAGCGCCTCTGGGATCGAGCCGACGATCGCCACCGGGAGCGTCTCCAAAGCCCCCGCCGATGCTTTGAAGGCCGCCGCCGACAATGGGGCCGCTCGTTTCGACGACACCACTAAACCTGTGATCCCGCCAGCCCTGGCACTCCGCGCAACCGCACCGACATTCTGGGGATCCTCAACGTGGTCGAGAACCAGCAGAGCGGCACCTTGTCCAGATAGTGATTCGAGCGTTACCGAACCAATCGGGCGGCAGTCCGCAACGACGCCTTGCGGGGCGTCGGTGGTGGCCAGTGCTCGGACGTCGTCGACCAGCCGGACTCTGCTGGACCCGACCTTGTTTACCAGGGCAGCTACATCGGCCCTCTCCCGGCGGCGTTTCTCCACGAAGAGCACGTCCACCCGGCCGGCCTCGACGGCGGCCGCAACGGCATGAAGGCCTTCGACCCTATTTCCGAAGCCAGCGAGTGCCATTGGGCCCGTCCTCGAGGCTCACACCTTGATCGTCGAGTTCATCACGAATCGCATCGGCATCATCGAAGCGCCGCTCACTTCGGGCCTGGTTGCGCTCCGCTACGAGGGCATCCACCTCCGCGTCCGTGAGAGCGGGCTCTCCGGCAGCCGGGTCCGACGCGTCATCCAGGCCGAGGACCGCGACGATCGTCTCGACGGCGCCGGCGATCGCTGATCCGTCTCCACCCTCATCAAGAAGTCTGTTGCCGTCCCGGACCAGGTCAAAGAGCAGTGACATCGCCTGAGGAGTCCCGAAGTCATTGTCCATCACCTCGCGGAAGCGATCGAGGGCCATCTCGTCAGGCACTCCGGGGGTGGCCCTCTGCCGGAACCTGTCGAGGCGATCGAGTGCCTCGGTTGCCTCGACCAACAACACGTCCGAGAATTCGATAGGTGATCGATAGTGGGCCCGGAGATACAACATACGCAGGGCACGGCCACCGTGAGATTTGAGGATTGGGGCGAGATCAACGACCAGACCGGTCGACTTGGCCATCTTCTCCCCACCCAAGTTGACCATCCCGTTGTGGAGCCAATAGCGAGCGAAAGTTGTGCCCGACGCCCCTTCACTCTGAGCAATCTCGTTCTCATGATGGGGAAACAACAGATCGCTGCCGCCACCATGGATGTCGAAGCCCCGGCCCAGATACTTCTCTGCCATCGCAGAGCACTCGATGTGCCAGCCGGGGCGGCCCGGGCCCCACGGTGACTCCCACCATGGTTCCCCTGGTTTGGCGCTTTTCCAGACAGCAAAGTCCAGTGGATCCTCCTTGGACTCGTCGACCTCGATGCGATATCCCGAACGCAGCTCATCCGGGTTGCGGCCGGACAGTTTCCCGTAAGACTCGAGAGCTCTGACCGAGAAGTAGACGTCGCCGTCTCGGGTGTAGGCAAGTCCACGATCGATCAAGACCTCGGTGAGTGTGATGATCTCGTCGATGTGCTTGGTGGCCTCGGGTTCGAAGTCAGGAGACAGGACTCCGAGGCCTACGAAGGCGTCCTCGAACCTTTCCCCCATCTCTCGAGCAAGGGTCTCGACACTCTCGCCGGCCTCTGCGGCAGCCGCGATGATCTTGTCTTCGATGTCGGTGATGTTTCGAACGAAGGTGACGTCGTATCCACTCCACGCCAGATAGCGCCGAATTACATCGAAGGCGACCGCTGACCGGCCGTGACCGACGTGCGGTTCTGACTGGACGGTTGGACCGCACACATACATAGACACTTTGCCCTCGTCACGGGGCTCAAATGGAACGATGCCACGATGCAGCGTGCTGTAGATCTTGAGCATCGTGGGATGTTAAGGCAGGGCTTCGACGGTGACGACGGCCATAGCGGCAAGACCCTCGCCCCTTCCGACGAATCCAAGACCATCGGTGGTCGTTGCCTTGACCGACACGTTGTCAACCGACATCGCCATGGTGTCCGCCAGCCGGGACCGAATCTCGTCCCGGTGAGGTGACACTCTGATCGACTCGGCCACCACGGTGACATCCACGTGAGCGGGCTGCCAGCCTTTTGCGATTGCCATCGCTACTGCCTCGCGAAGCAGGGCCAGCGAGTCGGCGCCCACGGCCGCCGGATCGTTAGATGGGAAATGCTCACCTATGTCGCCGAGCACGCACGCACCCAAAACGGCGTCAGTCACTGCATGGGCGAGAACATCACCGTCGGACGTTGCTGACACGCCCTCGGTGTCGGACACCACAACGCCACCCAGCACGAGAGGTGGCTGGCCATCCAACGGGTGCGCATCAAATCCCCAGCCGACCCGAGTGGAGGCGACTCCTCCCCCGCTCATTCCTCGATGAGTTCGATCTTGGGAAGAGCACGGTCCAGCTTCTTGATCGCCTCTTCATCGTCGATCTCGAGACTGAATGCAAGCTCAGAGCTGAGCGTTAGCCGCGCCTTGGAGAGCATGCGCTTGAGTGCCGGGCTGATTCCCTTCGTCTGCTGAGCGTAGGAAAGGTCTCGCACCACCTCGGCAACCTGGAAGATGTCACCGGAAACCATCTTCTCATTCAGGACCTTGTACCAGCGGCTCCAGTTGGAGCCGGC
>QIDW01000143.1 GCA_003230435.1 Acidimicrobiia bacterium
GGTTTGATCGGCGCGGTGGTGAAGAGCAGGCCAAGGGCGGGATCAGCGCGCTGATTCGATGGCCGTCCAGATCTTGGCAGGGGTCAGAGGCATGTCGAGATGGCCGATCCCGAACGGGGCCAGGGCGTCGATTACAGCGTTGACGATGGCGGGCGTGGATCCGATGGTCCCGGCCTCGCCGATGCCCTTCGCTCCCAGAGGGTTCTCGGGTGTGACGGTCTCGGTGTGATCCACCTCGAACGATGGAAGCGAGGATGCGGTGGGGATGAGATAGCTGGTGAGGTTTCCGGTGATGGGGTAGGCATCGTCGTACTGGAACTGCTCGAAAAGCGCCTGCCCCGCTCCTTGAGCGACACCGCCGTGCACTTGGCCATCGACGACCATGCGGTTGAGGATTACTCCGGCGTCGTCACAGGCAATGTGCCTGAGAACACGTACGGCGCCGGTTTCGGTGTCGACTTCCACAACTGACAGGTGTGTCCCGAACGGGAACGTGGCTTCGGACTGATCCCACATCTCTTCTCCCCGCAAGCCAGGCTCCATGTCATCAGCGAGGTTTGAAGGCTCTGCCGCGACAACGGCGATCTGAGCGAGCGTCATGGCGGATGTGGGAACACCCACGACACCAATCCGCCCATCTTCGAACTGGATAACGTCATCGATCCCGGCCTCAGCGTGATAGGCGAACACCGCACGCGCCTTGTGGAGAGCCTTCTCCCCAGCGCCGAGGATGGCCGAGCCTGCGATCTGCAGTGATCGCGAGGCCATCGTCCCGCCGCTGTGAGCGATCATGTCGGTGTCGCCCTGCACGAACCCGATCTTGTCGATAGGGAGCTTCAGAACGGTTGAGACGATCTGGGCGAACGTGGTCTCGTGACTGTGGCCGTGTGACACCCCCGCCGAGTAGAGGGTTGCCGTGCCATCGAGGTTGACCTCGACCGCACCCCAATCCTCCCGGCCTGCTCCGGCTGTGATCTCCACATACGATCCGATGCCGACTCCGAGCTGAAAGCGATCGTTGGCCTGCCGTCGCCGGTCTTGTTCCTCCCTGACATCCCGATACCCGCCTATTCCTAGAGCGAGGTCGAGTGCAGTCTCATAGTCGCCGGAGTCGTAGCGCTCGCCGAGCACGGTCACATGGGGGAAAGCGTCCGCGGCGATGAAGTTGCGACGACGCACCTCCGCGGGGTCGAGATCGAGCTCCAGGGCGAGCTGATCGATGGCCCGCTCCAGTGCCATGGTCGCCTCCGGCCTGCCGGCCCCGCGGTAGGCATGCACCGGTGTGGTGTTGGTCACCACCGAGCGCCACAGGAACTCAACCTTTGGGATCATGTAGGGCCCGACCGCCATACGTCGGCTGATGACGGGCAGATAGGCGCCGAACTGGGGATATGCCCCTGCGTCCTGAGTTACCCGGAGCGAGATCCCGACGATCGACCCTTCTCGCGTCGCTCCCAGACGAACTTCGGTTGTCTGCGCCCTCCCGTGGCACATCGCCAGCATGTTCTCTGTCCGGGTCTCATGCCAGCGCACGGGTCGACCCAGGTCGAGGGCAATGGCTCCACTGATGGCCTGTTCTGGATAGAGCGCGATCTTCGCCCCGAAACCTCCGCCGACATCGGGCACTTTCACGCGGATCAATGACGGGTCGAGGCGGAGAACTGTCGAGATGGCACGTTTGTGGCCGTGGGCCGACTGGCTGCCCAACCAAAAATCCAGCCCGCCGTCTTCACGGGGTGACGCCAGGGCACCACTTGTCTCGAGCGGGATAGCGGCGACGCGCTGGTTGACGACGCTGGTCTCGATGACGACGTCGGCATCGGCGAGAACGCTGTTGTCAGCGTCGCCCCGGTCGTAGATCACGTTGGTGCCGAGCTCGGGGAACAAGAGGGGTGCGTCCGGGTCGGCGCCGGCCTCGGGTGTTGATACAGCCGGGAGAGGTTCGATTTCAGCCCATACCAGCTCCGCAGCGTCGACGGCAGCCTGCTCGCTCTCGGCAACCACCACGGCCACGATGTCGCCCGCGAACCGCACACGAACAGATGCGATCGCAGGCCGACGAGTGGATTCTTCCAGCCCGGGGGCTCCAATCGGCATCGGTGCCATATCCAGGTCCCCGGCAAGATAGACCTTCACCACGCCTGGAGCAGCACGTGCAGCATCGATGTCGATGTCCCCTACCTCCCCATGGGGGATAGTTGACCGGACAGGCACCATCCACAACGCCCCATCGACCTGTATGTCTTGGAGGTATCTGCCGGCACCGGTGATCAGACGCGAGTCTTCAACGCGCTTCACAGCTGCTCCGAGGATCGACCGGCCCATTGTGTCGAGGCTAACGGCGAACCTATCTGGTAGGTCTTGGGGCAGGGGAGCGCGTGGAGGTTGTCGAAGGTGGCGACGCAAACCGTCGGTACGCCGCCTCAACCGGAAGCAACAAATGCTCGTAGGGTCGGCATGATGGATGACGCCAAGGTCTCGCCCCCAGCGTTTGCCAGCGAGCTTTTCGCCCCGATCGCTCCGACGTATGAGCGCTGGGCCCACCTGCTCAGCATGGGCCAGGACGGCCGGTGGAGACGGGCGATGGTGGATGGGTTAGGCCTCTCGCCCGGATCGCGGGTTCTCGACGTCGCCGCAGGGACCGGTTCGATCACCCGGCTCATCGAGTCACGCGACCTTGACGTGGTTTCAGCCGATCAGAGTCTCCAGATGACGCGAATGGCCAAGCGACGAGGCGCATTGGCTGTCTTGGCGGCTGGGGAACGACTGCCATTTTCAGATGGAACTTTCGATGGAGTCACCTTCGGCTACCTGCTGCGCTACGTAGACGATGTGTCGCGATGTCTCGAGGAGCTCGTTCGGACTGTCCGACCCGGGGGTGTGGTGGGCATGGTCGAGTTCGGCCGGCCAAACGGTCCGTCGTTTCCCGCATGGTGGCTCTACACACGCACTCTGCTCCCCGCGGCGGGCGCCGTGATCGGATCGGGATGGTGGGAAGTCGGCCGATTTCTGGGTCCGAGCATCACGGCCTTCGCTGAGAGGTATCCGCCGGCGCGGCTCGCTGCCCTATGGGAAGCCGCAGGGATGGAGGAGGTCCGCTTTCGCCAGATGTCGCTCGGTGGTGGCTTGGTGATGTGGGGTTGGCGCAAATGACCGGCCTACGACCAGCGTTCTATGCACGCACCGGCACTCGGCTGGGCGACCTTTTTGCGCTCCTTCACTTGCCCTACACCATGTGGCACCTCTCATATGTTGCGATTGGTGCGGCCATGGCGCCCGCGATCGACGGACTTCGCCTGGTCGGAACCCTCCTCGCGTTTGCATTCGGGCTCGGGGTCGGGGCCCACGCCCTCGATGAACTGCACGATCGCCCGCTCTCCACCCGCCTGTCGTCTCGAACGCTGCGGACGCTGGGTTGGGGAGGTTTGGGCGTGGCGGCAGTCGTGGCGCTTGCCGCGTCGCTGATCATCTCGCCTGTTGCGCTTGCGTGGGGGGCAGTCGGTGTGCTGCTCGCCGCCGCGTATGCGCTGGAGTGGTCTCAGTGGCTGCACTCGACGGTGGGTTTTGCCGTTGCCTGGGGTGCGTTCCCGGTGTTAGTGGGTTACTGGGCCCAGACCGAGTCGCTCTCGTTAGCCGTGGTCGTTGTTGCTGTCGCGGCAACTGCCCTCAGCATGTCGCAGCGCCTCCTGTCCACACCGGCCCGGCAAGTTCGACGGGTCGTCATGGACGCCACCGCCGAGATTGGTGAGCAGCGCTGGGATAGGTCGACACTGCTGGCCACCTGGGAACGTCCGCTGCAACTGCTGGCCCTGGCGCACGTCCTGCTCGCCGTTGGGCTGCTTCTCACCCATCTCCCAAGGTGAGCCCGCGATGTCTCTGATCGGTATGTTCGAGAGTGAACTTGGTCGTGGCCCCGCCAGACAGGAGGTGAGCCATCACCCACCAGGTAGCTTTCAGGTTCTACGCGGAGCTGACGGACTTCCTTCCCCAGGACCTCCGGTCGGGCACGGTCACCCGCGACTTTGAGGTCCCGGGAAGTGTCAAGGACATGATCGAAGCTTGCGGGATCCCACACACCGAGGTCGATCTGATCGTTGCCAATGGTCGCTCTGTCGACTTCTCCTATCTCGTCAACGACGGAGACCGAGTCAGCGTTCGAGTCGTTCGACATCACTCCCATCGTCAAAGTACGGCCTGAGCCTCTTCGAACGGTCCGTTTCGTAGCTGACAGCCAATTAGGTCGACTGGCGCGTTTCCTTCGGCTCTTGGGCCTGGACACTCTTCATGAGCGTGATTGGAATGATTCCGAACTGGTGCGGATATCGACCTCTCACCAACGCATACTCCTCAGCAGGGATGTCAGCCTCCTCAAACACGGCTCGGTCACCCACGGTTATTACCTTCGAGCCACCGATCCGAGAGAGCAGGTGACCGAGGTCGTCCGCCGCTTCCATCTAG
>QIDW01000264.1 GCA_003230435.1 Acidimicrobiia bacterium
ACGATGCTTTCGCCAGAATCGTCGCCTTCTTCCAGGCGACGTTGGAGCCGGCGATTGTGGAAGACCTGGGATAAGTCCTTGTCCCCCCTTTTGAAGGGGACCGGTCGATGCTTCGCAT
The DNA here is from genome assembly GCA_003230435.1 of Acidimicrobiia bacterium. Classification (GTDB taxonomy): domain Bacteria; phylum Actinomycetota; class Acidimicrobiia; order Spongiisociales; family ZC4RG35; genus SZUA-217. Next base: position 119 of record QIDW01000264.1, read on the forward strand.
CGGCGGGGGGGGTTGGCACCCCCGCTACCTCACATGTCTGACCACACCTGAGGAGATGGTTTCACGGCCGGCATCTGTCTCAACGACCAGACCACCGTCCTCGTCGACCCCAACGGCACGGCCCGCTCCGTCAGGATCCCAGGTGATGTCCATTCCGATCGTGATACATAGACTGCGGTACTGATCGATAGGCCAGCCATCGGAGAGCCATCGGAGTCCATCAGCCGCATGAACTCGGCACCCCAAAGACCGGCTACTTCGGCGTAGCGGTCGTCTCCCGGGTCCTCGCCCAACAGACCAGCCATCCCTTCCGGGGGATCGGGCCACCACAGATTCAGACCAAGACCGACCACCACGACGTCAGCGCTGCGCTCGACAAGGATTCCTCCGACCTTGAGGTCGCCCAGCATGACGTCGTTGGGCCACTTCAACCGTGTGCGCTTGGCAACCTGAGTCGCAGCGACCCCCGCCATCAAGGAAAAAGGACGGGTGTCCTCGTCCTTGCATTTGAACGCGAGCGACACGGCAACCGCGCGTTCAGCCGTTATCCACTCGTCGCCGGCCCTCCCCCGACCTTTGCTTTGGTCCGGCGACATGACCAGAACGGGAAGCTCCCCTAGGTTGTCGCGAGCAACATCTTGAGTGGAAGGAACACTCTCAAGGCGCAGTTGGAAATATGGTGTAGCCATCTCGTCCTCGGGCGAGTCTGAAACTGTGAGAATACGGAGGAGTCTTGGGCACTGAGGCGCGCGTTGAGCATTTAAGGGAATTGCGCGATGAGGCGCTTCATGCGGGGACCCAGCGCGCCGTGGCCCGGCAGCACGAGGCGGGCAAACTCACCGCCCGTGAGCGGGTCGAGGCTCTCCTCGACAAGGACTCGTTCCAAGAGATCGATCAGTTCGTCCGGCATCAGTCAACCGGGTTTGGAATCGAGGACAAAAAACCTCTCGGCGACGCCGTAGTGACAGGTCACGGCACGATCGACGGTCGCACCGTCTTCGTCTTCGCCGAGGATTTCACAGTGTTTGGCGGAAGTCTCGGCAGGGTGGTCGCGGACAAGATCTGCAAGATCCTCGACCTGGCGATCGACACCGGCGCCCCAGTTATCGGACTCAAAGACTCTGGAGGAGCCCGCATCCAAGAGGGTGTCGATTCACTCGACGGCTACGGCCGGATCTTCGAGCGCAACGTTCAAGCGTCGGGCGTCATCCCACAGATCTCGGTGATCATGGGACCTTGCGCCGGCGGTGCCGTCTACTCCCCCGCGCTGACCGATTTCATCTTTCAGGTCGACCAGACCTCGCACATGTTCATCACGGGCCCAGACGTCATCAAGGCGGTGACCGGTGAGGACGTGACGATGGAGGAGCTGGGCGGAGCGACAACTCATGCCTCAAAGTCAGGTGTCACCCACTTCGTCTATCCGACTGGAGAAGATGCTCTCGAGGCTGTGCGATATCTCGTCTCCTTCCTGCCACGCAACAACATGGAGATGCCTCCCTACTACGCCCCGGGGGATCGAGCCGACCGCTTGGACGACTCACTCGACGCCATCATCCCCGACTCATCGAACCAGCCCTACGACATCACAAAGGTGATCGAAGCGGTCCTCGACGACGAAGAGTTCCTCGAAGTTCACGAGCTTTGGGCCAGGAACATCGTCGTGGGGTTCGGCCGACTCGACGGGCACACGGCTGGCGTGGTCGCCAACCAGCCCGCCGTTCTCGCCGGCACCCTTGACATCGCGGCTTCGGAGAAGGCCGCCCGGTTCGTGCGGTTCTGCGACGCCTTCAACATCCCGATCATCACTTTTGTTGATGTCCCTGGATTCCTCCCAGGTGTTGACCAGGAACACAACGGCATCATCCGCCACGGGGCAAAGCTTCTCTATGCGTATTGCGAGGCAACGGTCCCCAGGATCTCTGTCATCACACGAAAAGCGTACGGCGGCGCATACTTGGTGATGAATGCCCGAGGCATCCGGGCCGACCTCGTTTTCGCCTGGCCTTCGGCCGAGATCGCCGTGATGGGAGCCCAGGGTGCGGTGAACATCATCCACCGCCGAGAGTTGTCCGCAGCCGAAGATCCTGAGACGAGGCGCACCGAGCTGATCGAGGACTACGAGACCACATTCAACAACCCCTATGTCGCCGCGGAGCTCGGACTCGTCGATGAGGTCATCGAGCCCAGGGAGACCCGCGTGAAGTTGATTCGCGCCATGGAAATGCTTCGCAGCAAACGCGAGACGCTGCCACCCAAGAAACACGGCAACGGGCCCCAATGAAGTCACTGCTCGTGGCCAATCGAGGCGAGATAGCAGTCCGGGTCATGCGGACCGCTCGGGAGATGGGGATCCGAACCATCGCGATCTACTCCGAGCTCGACCGAGACGCGTTGCATGTCGACTTGGCCGATGAGGCGTGGAACGTTGGCCCCGCACCCGCAGCAGAGAGTTATCTGAACCAGGAGAAGATCCTCCAGATCGCTCATGAGTCAGGTGCCGAGGCCATTCACCCCGGCTACGGGTTCCTCTCGGAGAACGCGACCTTCGCCAGAGCGGTTGAGGACGCCGGGCTCATCTGGGTTGGCCCCACCGCCGATTCCATCGAGGCTATGGGCGACAAGATCACGTCCCGTCGCCACGCGGAGGAATTCGGCGTGCCCACGGTGCCAGGCATCACCGACCCTGTGACGTCTGTTGAGGAGGTTCTCGGTCTCGCAGCCGAATTCGGATATCCGGTGGCGGTCAAGGCCGCTCACGGCGGCGGTGGCAAGGGTTTGCGTATTGTGCGCGACGCCGAAGGCGCCCGAGACGCTTTCGAGGGCGCCCGCCGCGAAGCCGACGCCTACTTCGGCAACCCGGAGGTCTACGTCGAGAAGTACCTGAAGAAGGCACGGCACGTCGAAGCCCAGATCCTCTTCGACACCCACGGCAACAGCCTCTTTCTCGGCGAACGGGACTGCTCGGTTCAACGACGCCACCAGAAGCTGATCGAGGAAACCCCCTCCCCCGGCTTGTCTGCCAAACACCGCAAGGCACTGGGAAAGGCGGCCCTGGCTGCAGGCAGGTCGTGCGGGTATGTGAACGCGGGAACCGTGGAGTTTCTTGTCGACGGAGACGGCGAGTTCTTCTTCCTCGAGATGAACACACGTCTCCAGGTCGAACACACCGTCACCGAGATGGTCACCGGAATCGACCTTGTCAGCTGGCAGTTGAGGATCGCCAGCGGGGAGAAACTCGATATCGAGGAGGTGGACCCACGCGGTCACGCCATCGAGTTCCGCATCAATGCCGAGGACCCATTCTTGGACTACCTGCCCACCCCGGGCCAGGTTGTCGAGTGGCAGGAACCCGCAGGACCGGGTGTTCGCGTTGATTCCTGGATTCGGACAGGTACCACAGTCTCCCAGTACTACGACAACCTTATGGCCAAACTCATCGTCTGGGGGTCCGACCGCGAGATGGCGATCAACCGTGGCAAACGTGCCCTCAGGGAGTTCAAAGTCCGTGGTGTCTCGACAACCATCCCCGCCCATCTAGCGGTCCTCGACAACGAAGATTTCCTGGAGGGCCGACATCACACCAAGTGGATGGAGGAGTCGGTCTCGCTCGAGGGCACATCTCCCGATGCGGCGCCGGCGCTTCCCGGTGATGAGGAACTGATGAAGCGGGACATCACAGTGGAGATCGGCGGCCGCCGATTCACGGTCTCTTACTGGGCACCGGAGCCCACCGTTGCTGGTACGCCAACCCGTCGCCGTCCGCCGAAGCTCTCCTCAACAGGTCAATCCGGAGCGCCCGATGGGGTGATCGCTGCTCCCATGCAGGGAACCATTGTCAAAGTGCACGTGGAAGCTGGTGACCCGGTGAAGGCCGGAGAGCCGATATGTGTGCTCGAGGCAATGAAGATGGAGAATGAAGTCACGACGCCGAACGCTGGAGATGTGGTCGATCTCCGGGTCGAGCCCGGTGACACCGTTGCAGCCGGCGAGGTAATCGCCATAGTCAGGTAGTTATTGAATGCCGGCGGCGAGCCTTTCATCCAGAGCTTGCTCGACTTGAGCGACCCGTTGGAAGGTGACGCCGGTCATTTCAGCAATATCACGCAAAGACAGGCCTGTGGACCGGCCAACCCGAACAGCGTTCCCCAAGGTGATCGTGGCCTCCCGCTGTGCTTCATCCAGGTCGATGCGGGCGTTGCGTGCCAGCGTGAACACGCCTTCCAGATCGGAAGTA
>QIDW01000275.1 GCA_003230435.1 Acidimicrobiia bacterium
GTTCACGCCGGCCTGTCAAGCCGGAGATCGCGGGTTCAAATCCCGTCGCTCCCGCCAGATCTCGAGCTCGGTCGGACCGCAAGGTCCGGGCGGCGCCATGGTCAGGTAGCTCAGATGGTAGAGCACCGGTCTGAAAAACCGGGGGTCGGCAGTTCGATCCTGCCCCTGACCACCACCTCAGAACCCTTGCTGCGACTGAGCTTCAGGCGCTCGGCACATCTGCGGCTAGATCCGTGTCTCAGGCTCCGGTCTGCATCTGGTCCGCTTTCGACTCGACACTCAGCGTATTCGACGCGACCAATCCCGTCTCGAATGCTGCGTCGAGGGCGTCCTGGACACGTTCGGTATCTGATGGGGCCAAATCAGACGAGCGCGGTGGGGCCACATCAAGTTGACATTGCCGCCCAATAGATAGCTTTGCCGTCAAGACCTATAGTTTCGGGAGTGTAATTCAAAGGTTCTTCGGCCCTCCCTCGCCACGCCACGGACGAACGAACGAATCCTCGCCAATGGCAAGACGCGGCGAGGTTCTCCGGTGTTGCAGGATTCGCATCTCCCCCACTGCTTCAAGCCCCGGTCTGCATCTGGTTCGCCTTGTCTTCGATCGTCGGTGCGTTCGACGCGACCAGACCCGTCTCGAATGCCGCGTCGAGGGCGTCCTGGACACGTTCGGTGTCCGATGGGTACAGGTGCCCGTAGCGGTCCATCGTCACAACGATGCTCGAGTGCCCGAGATGCTGTTGGACGATCTTGGGGTGCAGCCCCTGGTTGATGAGTATCGACGCGGCTGTGTGCCGCAAGTCATGGTTGTGCCGACGTCGGCACAATCACGATTATGCCGACCTGTGCGTTATGCCGACCTCTGCTGGGAGGGCCTGTGAGGTTGGGGTGATCGGGGCGTTCGGGTCGGCATAACGAAGCTGTTGTTGTCATTGTCTCTATCTCGTTCCCGAGAGATGGAGGCATCATGGCTAGAGCAACGAGCAGGGTGAGCAGGGTGTTGATGTCTGGGCCGTTGGCTCCGTTTGCAGACGCCTATGGGCTCGCGTTGAGTGAGCGCGGCTATACGCAGCGGACGGCGGTCAACCTGCTGCGGCAGGTGGCTCGGTTGAGTTGCTGGCTCGAGGCGGGAGGGTTGACAGTCGCTGAGTTGAGTGTCGATCGTGTGGAGGAGTTCCTTGTTGTGCAGCGCGCTGGCGGGCGTCACCGGGCGGGGTGGTCGCGTCCGGGTCTGGTGTGTCTGCTCGAGGTGTTGCGCGCTATGGGCGTGGTGGCCGTGGACGAGTCCGCAGTGTCCGCCTCGGCGACGGAGATGTTGCTGGATGGCTTTGCACGTCATCTTGTCGGCGAGCGGGGCTTGGCGGCTGGCACCATCCGCGGCTATGTCAGGCATGCTCAACGGTTCCTGGACGGACTCTCGCTCGGCTGTGCGCTCGTCGACTTGACGGCGCGCGACGTGACGAGAGCGGTGGTTGGGGAGTCGGCGACGGTGTCGGTGAGCGCGACGCAGAACTTCGTGTCCGGGCTGCGGTCGTTTCTGCGGTTCTGTTTCGTCGAGGGTCTGGTGGAGGTTGATCTGTCACAAGCGGCTCTCGGGTCGACGGGTCGGCGGCGTTCGACACTGCCCCAGGGGATCAGCCGTGCAGACGCCAAGGCGTTGCTCAAGAGCTGCGATCGTCGCAGCTCGCTTGGCCGCCGGGACTACGCGGTGATCATCACGCTGCTACGGCTGGGTTTGCGTCGAGCCGAGGTGGCGGGTTTGCGCCTTGATGACATCGACTGGCGAGCGGGCGAGGTGGTGGTGCGTGGCAAGGGTGCTCGCCAGGACCGGCTGCCGCTGCCAGGGGAGGTGGGCGAAGCCATCGCCTGCTACCTGCGGCGCGGGAGACCGCTCACCGACCACCGGGAGCTGTTCCTGCGGGCCAGGGCACCGTTCTCTCCGATCGCGCCGGGCACGGTCGCTTCGACCGTGCGTAGGGCGTGTCGGCGTGCCGGGATCGCCGAGGTGGGCCCACACCGACTGCGTCACACCGTTGCGTGCGAGATGGTCGCAGCTGAAGTTCCCCTCGTCGAGATTGCTCAAGTGCTGCGACATCGGAGCCTGCAGAGCACCGCTGTTTATGCCCGTGTGGATCTCGATCAGTTGCGGCTGCTGGGGGCGCCATGGCCGGGAGGTGCGCAACGATGAGCACGCTCAACACACATGTGGATGACTATCTGGGCCTGCGTCGCGCCCTGGGGTTCAAGCTCGAACGTGAAGGGCAGTGGCTGGCCGAGCTCGCCGCCCACGTCGATGCCGCTGGTGCTGGGACGCTGACCAGCGAACTGGCCATCGCGTGGGCCGGCCAACGTGCGAGTGCCGGGCCGAATGGCTGGGCGAAGCGCCTTGGCGTGGCACGCAAGTTCGCGACCCACCTTCAGACGATCCTCCCAGCCACCGAGGTCCCGCCTCCGGGAGTGTTCCCCGCTCGCCGCCATCGACCCACGCCCTACCTGTGGTCCCAGCAGGACATAGGAGGGCTGCTGGAGGGCGCCCGGGCGCTGCGCCCACCATTGCGCGCTGCGACCCACGAGGCGATCTTCGGGTTACTTGCCGCCTCGGGCATGCGGATCGGTGAAGCAGTCGGCCTCCAACGAAACGACGTCGACCTCGGTGCCGGCGTGATCACCATCCGCCACGCGAAGTTTGACCGCTCACGACTCGTGCCTCTGCACGCCACCGTCACCGAGGCGCTGCAGCGCTACGCCACAGACCGTGATCGCCTCTGTGTGAAACCCCGCTCAGAAGCGTTCTTCGTGTCAAGCGTTGGCACCGAACTCAATCGCAGTGGCGTCGGCAAGACCCTCCGTCTGATAACGACAGCGATGGGTATCCGCACCGAGACCGTTCACCCGCGCGTCCATGATCTGAGGCACAGCTTTGCTGTGCGCACTCTCATCGAGTGGCAGCGCTGCGGGGTGAACATCAACGAGCGCATCTCGGTCCTGTCCACCTACCTCGGCCACGTCAGCCCGGCCGACACCTACTGGTATCTATCGGCATCTCCAGAACTGATGGCATTGGCAGCCGAGCGCCTCGACGCACGGTTCGGAGCAGGACGATGACCGCGCTCGCGCCCTCATTGCAGGCCTACTTCACCGACCGGCTGATCGGCCAACGCGCCGCCAGCCCGAACACGATCAGCGCCTACAAGACCGCCTTCCGGCTGCTGTTGGCATTCGCCACCGAACACACCGGCAAGGCGCCCGCCACTCTCGACATCGCCGAACTCGACGCCGCGCTGATCGCAGCGTTCTTGAACCACCTCGAGCGTGACCGGCACAACAGCCCCGCTACCCGTAACAACCGCCTCGCGGCGATCCACTCCCTGTTCACCTACCTCGCCCTACAGCACCCCGAACACGCAGGGTCGATCCAGCGCGTGCTCGCCATCCCCGCCAAGCGAACCGAACGCAACCTCGTTACCTACCTCACCGAAGCCGAGGTCGACGCGCTCCTCAACGGCTGTGACCAGACCAGATGGACCGGCCGACGGGACCACGCAATGTTCGCCCTCACCATCCAGACCGGGCTGCGGATCTCCGAGGTCGCCTCACTCACCCGCCACGACATCACCCTCGGTGCCGGGGCCAACGTGCACACCATCGGCAAAGGGCGCAAGGAACGCCGGACTCCGCTTGTGCCCGCCATCAAGGCCGTGCTCGACGCCTGGTTGAACGAGCGCCCCGCCGGTCCAAGCGATCCACTGTTCCCCACGATCACAGGCACACGACTCAGCCGCGACGCGATCGAACGGCGCGTCGCCCGCCACGTCACCGTCGCCGGCGCCAACTGCCCGTCGCTTCGAACGAAACACGTCACCATGCACACGCTCCGCCACACCGCCGCCATGCGACTCTTGCACGCAGGCAACGACGTGGCCGTGATCGCACTCTGGCTCGGCCACGAACAAATCGCCACGACCAACCTCTACCTGCACGCCGACATGACCCAGAAACAACAAGCCATCGACCGCACCAAACCGCTCGGCGCCAAGCCCGGCCCCTACCAACCCCCCGACGCCCTGCTCGCCTTCCTCGAAGGACTGTGATTATGCCGAC
>QIDW01000180.1 GCA_003230435.1 Acidimicrobiia bacterium
CGATGCCCTTCTTGGTGGTCCCGATCTGGTTCTCTCCGAGGAACCGCTCGATGGCGGCGTCGAGTTTGCGGTGATAGGGCATGACCAGATGGGCATTCGCAGACAGCCGCACCCGCGACGGGTCGAGACCCCGTCCTGTCACCATCTCCATTTCGTCGAGCAGGACCTTTGGGTCGATCACCGTGCCAGAAGCGATGACCGGAATGCAACTCGGGTAGAGGATCCCGGAGGGGATCAGGGAGAGGGCGAGCCTTTGATCTCCGACAACGATGGTATGCCCGGCGTTGTTTCCACCCTGATAGCGGACTACGTAGTCGGCCTTCTCGGCGAAGTGGTCAACGACCCGGCCCTTGCCCTCGTCACCCCATTGGGCGCCCAAAACGATGGTGGCTGGCATGACGTGGCGCGACGGTAGTCATGCGTGTGCACAGGCGTGGACTGGTTCCGGTGGACTGGTTCCGGCTTATGCACACCGGAGAGCACTAAGCACCGAAACAAAGTATTCATACTTCAGCAACCGACCGGCAACCGACCGCATATAGAAAGTCGCTGTCCACGATCGTTAATCGACCCGAGAGGAGAAATCGTGACTGAGACGGCTGCCGACGTCCTTTCCCTTGTAGCTGATGACGGATATGAGTTCGTCGACCTTCGATTCTGTGACTTGCCCGGTCAGGTCCAGCACTTCACCGTGCCCGCCAGGGAACTGACAGAGGATTCCTTCGAGGCCGGGTTTGGCTTCGATGGCTCCTCAATTCGTGGTTTCCAGGACATTCAGGAGTCGGACATGCTCTTGATCCCGGACCCTTCCACAGCGGTCGACGATCAGTTCCGATCGCGGAAGACGCTGATTATCTATTGCTTCGTCCACGACCCGATCACCGGAACGCCCTACGACAAAGACCCCCGTTATGTGGCCAAGAAGGCTGAGGGTTATCTGGTCAGCACAGGTCTCGCCGACACCTCGTTCTGGGGGCCCGAGGCCGAGTTCTACATCTTTGACGATGTCCGTTTTGGTCAGGACCAGCACTCCGGGTACTACTTCGTCGATTCCATCGAGGGCGCCTGGAACTCCGGAGAGTACGAAGAGGGCGGAAACCTTGGTTACAAGCCCCGCTACAAGGAGGGCTACTTTCCGGTCCCACCCACGGACCACTTCCAGGACCTTCGTTCGGAAATGACCGCCAAACTCGAGGAGGCGGGCATCCAGATCGAGGTCCAACACCACGAGGTTGGGACTGCCGGGCAGGCCGAGATCGACATGCGCTACGACACGCTGTTGAGGACCGCCGACAACGTCACTCTCTACAAGTACATCGTGAAGAACACGGCGTGGGAGGTCGGCAAGACCGTGACCTTCATGCCCAAGCCGATTTTCGAGGACAACGGTTCGGGCATGCATGTGCATCAGTCCCTTTGGAAAGACGGTGAGCCGCTCTTCTTCGATGAGGGTGGTTATGCCGGTCTTTCCGACATGGCCCGGTGGTACATCGGAGGGCTTCTCAAGCACGCAGGTGCCGTTCTGGCCTTCGCAGCCCCAACGACCAACTCGTACCGTCGGCTGGTGCCGGGGTACGAGGCTCCGGTCAATCTGGTGTATTCGAGTCGAAACCGGTCGGCTGCCATTCGCATCCCTCAGTACTCGCAGGCCCCGCCTGCGAAGCGAATCGAGTTCCGATGCCCCGATCCATCCGCCAACCCGTACCTGGCCTTCGCTGCCATGCTCATGGCTGGCCTCGACGGTGTTCAGAACCGGATCGAACCACACGATCCGGTGGACAAGGATATCTATGACCTGCCGCCGGCGGAGCTTGCAGACCTCCCTTCGGTACCCGGGAGTCTCGACGAGGCGCTGGCTGCCCTCCAGGCAGACCACGACTTCTTACTCCAGGGAGGAGTGTTCACCCAGGACCTGATCGACTCGTGGATCTCCTACAAAACCATGCACGAAGCCGATCCGGTGAGATTGCGGCCACACCCGTACGAGTTTCACCTGTATTACGACATCTAGGCCTGGTCTGCTGGAATCGCGAAAGGGGGCGAGCGGCAGCTCGGTCCCTTTCGTGTCTGGGCCTGACGCAATTCCGGTGCCCAGCATTAGCGGATCCGACTCATATGTGAGCCGGAGAAGCTGAGGTTTCGTCTTCTAAGAGGTGTTGCCCGCCGCGTTGCGGGCGTTGGTGAGTTCGGTATCGAAGTCTTCGGTTGCCTGGACGTAGGCCTCGACTGCCACCCTCCGCCGCTCGCCAGTGTCAGTCGAGCGCAGCCCCTCAAGAGCATCCTCGGCTGCGAGGGAAGCAAACTGGACCGCCGTCTTCAAAGACTCGTGGTTGACCTCCAGACCGGCGGGGACATCCATGTTGGCGACCTGGTCTGAGAGTTCGGTTGTGTCCTGGCTGACTACTTCCATCCGCGCCTCCGTATCTTCGTACTCGATCTCGCGCGGATCGGCGTCAAACCCGTCATTTACCGTCACCATTTCGGTAGTCAGCAGTTGAAGCGCAGCGTTAGTCACGTCGAGCTCGTCGAAATAGGCCTGTGTCTCAGGGTCGAGATCCCCACCGCCGCCATCGACAGTTGTGACGGTGACGTCGGGGGCAGTGGTCGTCGTCGGTTGTCCCGCGAGTGTCGTGTTTGGCGACGCCTCCGGGAGCTCGCGTACGAAGAAATAGGTGAACGCGATCATCCCCAGAATGACCAAGGGGAGGATCCAGCGTCCCGGCTTCGGATCGGGGTTGACTGCCATGACCATTGAGACGATAGCTGCGAGCGCATAAGTTCCCCGGTTGGAAGAATTCCTAGTGGAACCCCCTTGAAGCGAGGCCGGCCGGCCCATACGTTCGAGACATGGACGAAGAACGACAAGAGGTCTACGAACGCATTCCGTGGGAGACCCTGGAGAAACAGGGTGGAGATCGACAGTGGCTGGTGGTCGCGGTAGCTGGGGCGGTCGCCGTGGGCGCTCTTGCCTACTCCTTTATGAAGAGCCAACCAACCCCCGCACCGCCACCCACTCCTGTCGCAGCAGCGGTGACTGATCCCCCAGTCACGCTCGCCACTGCTCCGGCTGCGCCGGTGACGACATCACAGACACCACTACTGCTGGCCGAGGCTGATCTATATGCAATCGAACCTGAGCGCATCATCGACCAAGCGAAGGCACTCGCCGAGTGGTTCGCCGTCGAGTATTTCGCTGTGGATGGGTCCGAGCAATCTCAAGCGACTCTCGGGTCACTCATGCCGTCGGGAGTTCCACTTCCTGAGGCTCCGGGCGGCACTCAGGTGTTTGTCGACTGGGTGGGGGTGCAGAGTGTGACGGAGACAGCACCGCTCGCTTACGACATAGAGGTCCTGGTGCGATCCCTGATGGCGCAGGGTGACGGTGGATTCGTTCGCCAGCCCACCCGTGTTGCCACCATTGGGGTTGTCATTGGCGACGATGGACTACCCAGAATTGCCCGACCGCCTTCTGTCACTATGTCCACAGGATCGTCGCCGTTGACAATGACGCTGACCCCTCTTCCGGCGTCAATTCAAGAGCAGGTCGAATCGGTCTACGGGTCAGTGGTGGGTGGGGAACAGCTCGAGGACGGGCGTTGGCGTGTGGTTGCCATGGTCGAAGGCGTCGACGGTGTCCGTCGTCCGACAGTTGTCACCGTTCCGTGAGATCAGACCTCGAAGTGAGTCATCCCCAGCGAATGATGGGTTCGTGGAGGGATAACCCACTTGCTGGCTCTGGCCCCGCGGGGTTTGTGCCGAGTCGGTGGTGACTATCGAGGCGGCGTGACTGCCGTGTTCGACGCCGGCCAACGCCGTCGAATAGGCGGCTCGTTACGTGGAGCCGGGTTCCAGCTCCCAGATCTTTGCCTCCCATAGGAACCGGGACCCGCGAGGTGTGAGATTCACGACACCGTCGTCCACGAGGCTGCGGACGACGGGACTCTCGGCGAGCGTCCCGGGCAGCGGAATCATCCGGCTGGCGGTTTCCACCAGGCGGTCGTAGAGGCTGCGGGCGGTTCTCAGCAAGGCGCCGACATCCTGGAGCGACCCGGTGGGAAGAAGGAGCCGGCCCCCTG
>QIDW01000171.1 GCA_003230435.1 Acidimicrobiia bacterium
CGGGTTGGCGGCGAGGTGAAGGTAGGTGAAGAGAATCTGACCCTCGTGGAACATCTCAACTTCGGACGCATGGGGCTCTTTCACCTTGAGGATCATGTCGGCCGCACCGAACACAGCCTCCGCACTGGGAACGATGGCGGCTCCTTGAGCCTCGAATTCGTCGTCGTGGATGGTTGAGCCTTCGCCGGCGTCCTTCTCTATGAGCACGTCGTGGCCACGGTCGGTCAACTCGCGAACGCCAACAGGTGTGATGGCCACCCGATCTTCAGCGGTTTTGATCTCCCTCGGTACGCCAACGATCACGGATGTTTCCTCCTCAAAAGGTGCGCGACAGTCCCGACCAGGCTAGTGGTCGGTCGCTCGAGTGATACCGCGGTGTCGCCATTTGGGCGACAGGCCACTAGTGGTCGGCGAGAGTCAGTCGACAGTCACTTCCTGGGCCTCGTCCACGGCGATGACGGGCCTCGATGCTCGTTTTCTCCTTGCGGCGCCGATCAGACCAGCGAAAAGTGGGTGTGGGATATCCGGCCTCGACCGGAACTCCGGGTGAGCCTGGGTTCCAACAAAGAACGGATGATCCACGAGCTCGATGTACTCGACGAGGTTGTCATCCGGGGACAGACCGGAAAGACGCATACCGGCGCCTTCGAGGTCCTTCCGGTACTGGTTGTTTACCTCCCACCGATGGCGGTGACGCTCGTATACGAGTTCCTCGTCGTAGAGCGATTTGACGAGAGAGCCTTCGGCAAGTTTTGCCGCGTAGAGGCCCAAGCGCATCGTGCCTCCCTTTTCTTCGACCTCTTCCTGACTTTCCATGAGATCGATGACCGGGTGGGGCGAAGATGGGTCGAATTCTGTGCTGTTGGCATCGGTCAACCCCAAAACCGCCCGGGAGAATTCGATAACAGCGCACTGCAGTCCAAGACAAAGACCGAGAAACGGGATGTTGTGCTCGCGGGCGTATCTGATCGCCTGGATCTTTCCCTCGACGCCTCGGTAGCCGAAGCCTCCCGGAACCACCAAACCGTCTAGATCTTCTAGGTATGAATCGGAGAGAAGCCCCGTCAGCTCATCGCTCGGGATCCACCGAATGTCGAGATTCAAACCGTGGGCGGCAGCCCCATGTCGAAGGGCTTCAGCAACGGATAGATACGCGTCAGGGAGCTCCACGTACTTGCCCACTATCCCAACGGTCACCGGGTCAGTGGCAGCCAGGGCCTTGTCGACCATTGTCTGCCACGCATCGAGATTGGGTGGCCCGGTAACAAGGCCGAGCCGATCGCAGACGACATCGTCCATGCCACCGGCATGTAGCACTAGTGGCACCTCGTAAATGTCCTGAGCGTCGGGGGTGGCTATCACGGCACGCGCCTCGACATCACAGAACAGGCTGATCTTCCTACGCACTTCCTCGTCGATGTCTCGATCGGAGCGAACAATGATCAGGTCAGGGTGGATTCCCTTGCTCCGAAGTTCGGCGACGGAGTGCTGGGTCGGCTTGGTCTTCAACTCCTCAGATGTGGCGATGTATGGCACGAGCGTCACATGGACGTAGAGAACATTCTCTCGTCCCACATCGTTTCCATACTGACGAATCGCCTCCAAGAAGGGAAGACTCTCGATGTCACCCACAGTCCCGCCCACCTCCGTGATGACAACGTCGACATCTTGTGAGCCAACGCGCTGGATGCGCTCCTTGATTTCGTTGGTGATGTGTGGGATCACCTGGACTGTGTCGCCCAGATAGTCGCCCCGTCGCTCCTTCTGAATCACAGACAGATAGACCGAGCCGGATGTGACGTTGGACCAGCGTTTTAGATTTTCGCCGGTGTATCGCTCGTAATGACCGAGGTCGAGGTCAGTCTCGCCACCATCGTCTGTAACGAACACCTCTCCATGCTGGAAGGGATTCATGGTGCCTGGGTCGACATTGATGTAGGGGTCGAGCTTTTGGTTGACGACCCTCAGCCCGCGTGCCTTCAGGAGGCGGCCGAGGGATGCCGACGCTATTCCCTTGCCAAGGCTGGAGACGACCCCACCGGTCACGAAGACGTACTTGGTCTCGGTCTGGGCGGGAGAGGGACTGTCGGGAGTGGGTTCCGGAGAAAAAAGAGGCCCGTTCATGACGGGATTTCACAATAGCACCGAGCCGTGCCGATGCCACCTATTGCTCAGTGCAGCCCGAACTTGTCCTTGACCAGGCCGGGGAAAGTCCGCCCACCCAACGACACAAAGCGGGCCGGTCGGTCACCCTTTCTGATGGTGACGGTTTCGTGCTCATCGAGCTGACCAAGGTCGGTCTTGTCAACGTTGACCTTCACCAGCCGATCACGGCTAACGGTCACCTCGATGGTTGTCGTGTCAGGGAGTACCAGTGGCCGATCGAAGAGAGAGTGCGTGGATACGGGGGTGATCACAAGGGCATCAACACGATGATCTACCAATGGTCCGCCGGCTGAAAACGAGTACGCAGTGGACCCGGTTGGAGTTGCAACGATCAGACCATCGGCGTGATAGGTGATAAACGGCTCGCCGTCAATGACCACGTCGAGGCTCACGAGTCTTGTGCTGTCTACCTTCTCCACAACCACATCATTGACCCCCAGGGCTGTCACCTCACCGATAGTCGCAGCGACTGTGGTCCTCTCGTCGATGTCATAGTCCCCGGCGATCAATCGTTGTACGGCCGGCTCCAAGTCAGGAGGCTCGGCTTCGGCAAGGAATCCAATTGTCCCGAGATTGAAGCCGATGACCGGAACGTCCCAAATGAGCGCACGACAAACGGCGGCCAGCATTGTGCCGTCGCCGCCGACACCCACGACAATGTCCGGTGCCGTCTCGTCGTCTGTGATCATCGATCCGCCCAGACTCTGGATCTGGCTTGAGAGTGCCTGGGCGAATTCTTTCGGTGCCTCGCGGCCCTGGCGCACTTCGAGTGCGAACTTCAACCGCTCGCCTCCAACTCGTCCAGGATTCGGCCCAGAAGATTGGCCAAGTCCGCGGCCGGCCCGGGAAGAGACGCAGGATCGAGCTGCTCTAATTGCTGCAACGCATTCTCGAGTTCTTCGACTTGGGTCTCGGTGAGGTCCATGTGGGATCGATTATTGCCCACTAGCCCGCGATAACACCAGATCCACCGCTGATTCGAAGTCCGGCACCACGTGGTCCGCCGCTGAAAGGTCATCATCGATGGTGGAGACCCCGGTTAGAACGAGGATGGATCGCCACTCCGGCTCAGCTGTTGCCAGCGCAACATCGGTATCCATCCGGTCGCCCACCACCCATGCCTCTTCTATGCCGTGCAATCTGACCAGGTCCCTGATGGCCTTATTCGGCTTGCCTGCCACCTCTGGCTCCCGCTCGGCCGCGGTCGCAATCGCAGCCACAACGGAACCGGCGCCTGGGACGAATCCTGAGGGGGTCGGGAACGTCGGATCAATGTTGGTTGCCAGGAATCTGGCGCCCGAACGCACCGCCGCCGAGGCTCGGGCGATGCTGTCATAGGTGACATTTCGATCCATGCCAACGATGACCGAGCAGGCATTCTCAGGATCGCCGGTCATCTCGACGCCAACTTGAGCCAAGGCTTCGACGATACCCCTCTCTCCAACGACCATTGTCGGTTGGTCTTCAAGGGTCAGCAACGAAACTGCCGCCTGAGACGAGGTAATGACCTGAGATGGGTTAGTAGAAACGCCAGTTACGTCTTCGATCTTGGATGCCGCTTGGGCCGGTGTGCGAGTCGAGTTGTTTGTCACGTATGTGATTCGGGTTTGAGTCTCTGTGAGCCGTCGCAGAGCCTCGGGGGCACCCGGAACAGCCACATCCCCTCGATAGAGCACCCCGTCGAGGTCGCAGATGACGTCGATCAAGAGCTGAAAAAGTGGTGGAGGACCTTCTCGTAAAGGGCCGTCGTACGCTTCACCGACTCGACAGACACCCGCTCGTCGTGACCATGAAAAAGGGCAAGCATCTCGGAGAATGTCATGCGATCGTCGAACAGCCCCACTCCGTAGGCGACCGTTCCTTTGGGACGCCAGAACCGAGCGTCGGTTCCGACGTTCATCAACGTGCAGGAGGTTGCGGTGGCCTTCGAGGTCTTCGACACTGTTCTCGATGGCATCCCAGAGGGGGTTCCCGACTGGGCTGATGGTCGATTCTTTGCCCATGAAAGGCAAGATGCTGATGTCGTCGCGAGCGTTGCCCATCGCCTTGAACAAGTACGAATCGACGAAATCGCGATCCATGCCGGGAAGCGAGCGTATGTCGACCCACGCTTTGGCACCGTCGGCGATGATATTCGCCTTCATACCGGCGTCCAGCATGTTGGGTGACACCGTCAGATGAGTGACAGCATGCACATATCGGGCGAACAGAGGATCGGTCACAGCGAGTCTGTCGATGGCCTCGTCTGGTCAGGGTCGGTGAGCGCTTCTTTCAACTCATCCTCCAATGCAAGTGCGGTTACGAAATTCGCCCACTCCGGGCTGATCGACACAGGCGTCGCCGATTCAAATATGCCGTGGAGGGCTTCGACCATCTTGCGAAGGGCATTGTCAGATTGATACGGGGCCGACCCGTGTCCCGGAGTCCCTGTCGTCGTCAGAACTGACCAGAAGGCTCCCTTCTCTCCGATCGAGACGGGGATGATCGGCTCTGAGGCATAGGACAGCGGTGGGTAGGCGACTTCGGTGAGTAGATAGTCGATGTGGACCAGGTCCCACCGCCGCTCGACAAGCGCCGATGCCCCATAACGTCCACCCCCTTCCTCGTCGGCAGCTGCAACGAAGAGAAGATCGCCCCTTGGCTCGAGTTCCCCGGTCAGATATGGACGAACCGCCACGGCCATGGCGGCCGTGACGTTCAGCATGTCGACCGCGCCCCTGCCGAACACAAAACCGTCGATTATCTCCGCTGCGAACGGCTCCTGTGTCCAGCCGGCGGCGTCAACCGGCACAACGTCGAGATGTGGAACCAACGCCAGCGAGGGGGCGTCGGACTCGGTTCCGCTGATCCTGTAGATCAGCGACTGACGTCCAGGTGCGGGCTCGAAGATCTCCCCTTCGACACCGAAGAACTCCTGCAGTGTCGCCACGGAACGGTGTTCCTGGCCGCTCTCCCGTGTCCCGTCGTTTACACAGGCGTTTTGGATCAGAGTTTGAAGGAGTGAGATGACTTGTGAGCTCATCGCCTCAGCGTTTCTATCAGGTCAGTCATGGTCGGTGTCAGCGGATAGGAGTCCACGCTGTCCAACGGCACCCATTCAACCTCTTCAGCATCGTCGGACGCCTCTAGCTCGCCGCCGGTTGCTTTCGCATAGAAGTCGATCAGGACAATGTGATGTGTGTCTGTGAGGTGTTCCCCAACCCAAGCGACGTCTCCGACATCGACGTTCAATCCGGTCTCTTCGGCCGCCTCACGCTGGGCCGCGGCTTTGAGAGTCTCACCTATACGCACTTTCCCTCCGGGAACCGCCCAGAGCCCTTTTCCGGGCTCATTTCCCCTCTTGATCAAAAGGAGGCGCCCGTTCTCAACCAGGACCACACCAACCCCAACCAAAGGTACCTCACCCACGGTCGTCGTCGTGATGCATCACGATTGACCTGGCGCTGAACCCGCCCGCCTCGAAGAAGTTCTTGGCGAGACGATGTCCCGGGAGCACATGAGCGTCGAACTTGGTGATCCCCCTTTGACGGAGAATATCCATGACCAAGTCTCTCATCTCTTCACCCACGGCCACCTCTCTCGCTTCATGGTCCACGAAGATCAGACGTATCGCGCCGAGTCTCTCGCCCTTCGCCTGCTCCAACAGGGGCTCCACTCGAGCCAGCAGGAAGCCAAAAGGAGTGTCATCGATGGTTCCGATTATGACGATGAAGTCCGGGTGTTCGAGAGCCCGGGCGAAGGACTCCTCGATTGGCTCGGCAAGCCCATCGGTCAACGGCCACATTCGGTGTAGACCGACCATCTCTTCCTCGAGCGATCGGTAGAGACCGACAACGACGTCAATGTCGTCTGACGATGCTCTCCTTGCGGCGACTCTCATGGACGGGTGAACGGTAGGGCTCGCCAGAGCCGTCCTAATCCCCAGA
>QIDW01000401.1 GCA_003230435.1 Acidimicrobiia bacterium
GGCCCCTCGAGGCCGTCCAGCGAAGTACAAGTCTGCATCCGCTGACTCCACAGGAACGACTTGCCCTTCGAATCTCACCTGACGGTGCAGTGGAACCCAAAAGAAGGTGGCTGCAGCGACCGGGTTCATCCTCAGCTCCTCGCTCTTCCGACTGGCGAGGTTGGTGTAGAAGACGATGCCGTCCGCGGAGAAGGCTTTCATCAACAGCGCACGCGATGACGGTCGCCCGTCGGTGTCTGCCGTGGCGAGGACGAAAACGTCGGGTTCTTCAATGTCGGCTGCCACCACGCCTGATAGCCAGGTCTGGAACTCGGAGAAAGGATCAATCGCCATGTCCCCCTTGACCAGTCCTTCCGCCTCATACTCTCTCCGAAGCCTGGCCGCCTCTTCAATATTCACCGGCACGACGATACCCTCGCCACGTGAGTCAGGACCCGTTTTCCAGTACCGGCACCATGGTGTGGAGGGGGTTGCGTCGACGTTGTCCACGCTGTGGAGGTCAGGCCTTCGAATCGTGGTTTCGAATGAAGGACCATTGCGATCGGTGCGGTCTCAGGTTCGAGCGTGAAGAGGGTTACTGGGTGGGCGCGATCATCATCAACACGACAGTCACGTTCGGCACATTCGTCGGTTTGTTCTTGTTCCTCGTTCTGGTGACCTGGCCGGACGTGCCCTGGGGGACCGTGATGGGTGTGACCATCGTGGCCAATGCGGTGATACCTGTGGCTTTCTACCCGATATCAAAAGCGATCTGGCTGGCCCTTGAATTGTCGTGGCACCCACTCGAGCCGGAGGAGATCCAGGCCGCCGCGAAGCGTGCCACGCTGCCCGAGTTCCACAACTGAGGTCGAACAGCTAGAGCCGCTTCGCTACTTCTTCCAGCATCACCTCGGTGGCACCGCCACCGATCGAGTTGATCCGCACGTCCCGATACATCCGCTCGATCGCCGTCTCCGCCACATACCCCATGCCTCCATGGAACTGGACGCAGTTGTAGAGGACCTTGTTGGAGAGCTCACCGACCAGCGCCTTGAGCTCCGACACCTCACGCACCGAATCGATTCCTTCGTCGGTCATCCACGCCGCCCGGTAGGCGAACTCGCGGGCGGCGTCGACTTCGGCTTGAAGCATGGCAAGACGCTGACGGATGGTTTGCTTCTCCCAGAGTGGGGAGCCAAAGGCGACCCGGTTCCTCACGTAGTCGACGGTCAACTCGATTGCCTTCTGGGCTTCACCCACGGCGGAGCCGCCTATCACCAGACGCTCGTTCTGGAAGTTCTGCATGATGTAGTAGAAACCCCGGTTCTCCTCACCGATCAGGTTCTGGTCGGGCACCCAAACATCGTCGAGCAGCAACTCCGCAGTATTCGAGGAATGCCACCCCATCTTGTCGAGAGCCCTACTGGCACTAAACCCCTTGGTCCCCTTCTCGACAGCGAGGAGAGAGAGACCTCTGGATCCCTTAGCGTCGGGATTGGTGCGGGCGGCTATGAAGACGACATCAGCGAACCCCCCGTTTGTGATGAACATCTTCGTGCCGTTGATGCGCCAGCCCTCGCCGTCGCGAACCGCCGACGTCCTCAGAGCGGCCACATCGGAACCGGCGTCGGGCTCGGTGACCCCGATGGCGGTGATCATCTCTCCGGTGGCGAACTTGGGGAGCCAGCGGTCCTTCAACTCCTCGGAGCCGAATTTGGTGAGATAAGGGGTCGCCAGATCGGTGTGGACCAGGATCGTGACTCCAACTCCGCCCGCCGTGATCCGTCCCAACTCTTCAGCAAAGACCAGCGACGCCATGTGGCCCAACCCGAGCCCACCGTACTCCTCGGGGATGCGAAGACTGAAGAATCCGAGCTTTCCCATCTCATCAAGCAGTTCACGGGGGACGGCTCGAGCCTCCTCCCAATCCTCGACGTTGGGGACGATCTCGTTCTCAACGAACTCCCGAACGCTGGCGCGAATCGCCTCGAGATCTTCGTTGATGTAGATCGACTTCATTCCTCTTCCTCTGTCGCCAGGAGTGCGCGACCCGCCTTGCTGTTGTAGACCAGATTGTGCTCGGAGCAGAACCGCTGCGCCACCTTGGCGACACGCCGGGCATCAATCCCGTGCTCGATGCCGAAGCCGTCCAGAAGCCAGAGCAGATCTTCGGTGGCCACATTGCCAGCGGCGCCCGGAGCGAACGGGCAGCCACCGAGACCGCCCGCCGACGAGTCCATCTTGTCGACTCCCCACTCAAGAGCGACCACGGTGTTTGCGATGGCCTGGCCATAGGAGTCGTGGAAATGAACACCCACTTTCTCGATTGGAACCAACTTGACAACCTCGTCCAACAGTCGCTCGATGTGGAGCGGTGTTGCTTTGCCGATTGTCTCACCGAGATGCACCGAGTCGACACCCCACTCCATCAGGGTCTCGGCAAGGTGGGCGACCCAGTCGGGGTCCTGTTCCCCCTCATACGGGCAGTGGGTAGCCGTTGAGACATAACCACGAACCGACACACCGCCGGGTGTCTCCATCAAGATGCGACGAATGCGGTGCATCGACTCGTCGACAGTCGCGTTGATGTTGCGCTCGTTGAAGGTGTCCGATGCCGCGGTGAGGACGCCGATGCTGGTGACGCCGGCGGCGAGAGCCCTTTCGAGGCCCTCAGCATTCGGCACCAGGGCAGACAAAGTGATATCGGTCGCCACAACCCCGGCGACGACTTCTGCCCCGTCTGCCATCTGGGGCACCCACTTGGGGCTCACGAATGAGACCGCGTCAAAATCCCGAATGCCGGCGGCAGCCAGATCGTTGATGAGGCCGGACTTCGCCTCCGTGGGGACGAATGCGCCCAACGATTGCAGGCCGTCCCGTGACGACGACTCGGTGATCCTGACACGCTCGGCGATGCTCACTCGGTGGACGGTAATGGCTGGAGCACGAAGATTCTGACGGCTCGGTTCGAGGCTCGCTGGCGGTACCTGGCGTAGCCGGGGTAGAGGTCGGCTGCCGTAGCCCAGACTTCGGACGTTTCAGCCAACGTCGCCGCTCTTGCTCGTACAGCGACCGACCGGTTCCGATAATCAACGGTCGCAATCGGGTTGGCCTCGAGGTTGTACACCCAACCAGGAGTCCTTTCCTGACCGAAACCCGAGCCGATCAACGCAAGGTCGTCGCCAACCGGAATGCCTACGAGAGGGTTGCGTCTTGGTTCACCGGACCTCGCTCCAGTGGTGGTCACCCACACTGTTGGTACCGCTGTCAGCCAACCCGAAAATGTCGCGGCGCCATCGGTGAGTCTCAAGACCGCGTCATCGAGACGAAAGCCAATGCGGTAGGAAAGCCAAGACCCTGTTTTGGTGGCAAAGACCCATGCCGCCAAACGCTGCATCCCGTTTTGCCGCGGATGTCTGTATCCCAGATCGGCGGCAAGATTCATCCTGTTAGACCACTAGGCCGCTTCCAACGGCGCAAACAGGTCGACCGGGTTGTCATCCGGATCTAAGACCGATGCATATCGCTGGCCCCAGAACGCATCAAACGGCTCGAGTTGGCTGACATAGCCGGCCTTGATCAGTTCGGCGTGCTTGACGTCAACTTCAGCAGGTGAGTCGAACAGAAAAGCCAGGACCACACGATGGCCTCCCGTGGGCGGCTGGTACTCGGAGAAGCTCTGGATGACCTCGACCGTGTCCCATGCGATACGGAGCCCACCCACGGACGCTTCAACGTGCCCCTCGCTGTCGAGCTCGGCAGGGAGATCGAAGCCAAGCCGCCGATAGAAGGCCAGAGAACGAGACATGTTCTCGACAATCAGCCCGATCAGATCGAGACGCGGGGTCATGGCGGGGTTTCTACCAGGCAGAGCCACCCGGTGTCAGGGTGGCGCTGATTTGTGGAGTTTCTCAGGAAACTCCAATGGACCCGCCGCCGGCGGGTCCGCGTGGAGGTGCGGGGAGTCGAACCCCGGTCCGCTAAGCCGTCAGCGCCGGCATCTCCGAGCGCAGTCGTCAGCGAGCTTCGACAACAGGAACTCTGACGACGAGTTTCCCTGCGTCTATCCGAAATTGGTCTTGACCAC
>QIDW01000070.1 GCA_003230435.1 Acidimicrobiia bacterium
TGTTGCGTTTCGCACGTGGGCTGAAAGGCTGAAGGAGTAGATACGACAGCTCCTCCTCGCCTGGAAGTTCCGTCAACAGGTAGTAGGGCAGTACCTCGGCAAGAGGACTCACCGAAGTGTCGGCGAGGTTGCGGCCGTCACCCCTGAGGCTTTCCAATCCGGACCTGGTAATAGTCGACGGATCTCCAGGGAACGACCAGGCGTTGTTGCCGGAGAACAACTGATTCACCTCCGTGACGTGGTATTCGAGATAGATCTCACTTTGGAGCCGGAAAAGGTCCTGGGGGTAACGGAGGTGCTCAACGAGACCTTCCGGCATCGAATCGGCATCTCTGAAAAGGCTGGGGTAGGTGCTTGCCCATGCCCTCGCCACCGGGTCGCTCGGGTCCCACAGGTAGAAGGTCACGTCGCCGTTGTTGGCATCGACCACAGCCTTGACCGAGTTGCGAATGTAATTGGTTCCCCGTCGAACACCCGAGGCAAGGGTGAGCCGGGCGAGAGACTGGGAATCGACGGGTTGGGAGTAGGGGTAGAAAGAAGTGGTCGTGTAGAGATCGAGCACCCACAGAATCTTGCCGTCGAGGATCACCGGATACGGGTCGGCGTCGGGGGTGAGGAAGGGTGCCAGGCTGGCGACGATTTGACGCACGTTTCGCTCTACTAGCACCCGACTGTCGTCTCGGAGTTGGCTCGAGATGAGAAGGTTGAGGTCCCGATATCGGAAGGCAAAGGCGATTCGTTTCCAGATGTTGTCGATGACGACGCCGGAGTCGCCTGCATACTCGTTGTATTGCGTGCCCTCCGGTGTGGGAATGTCGATCTCCTGGGGTGCCGAACCAGTCTTTACGATCACCGGCCGACCTGGCTGGTATGTCTCGCCGAAATAGACCCGGGGCTCCGTCAGCTCCAGGCTCGGAACCGACGCCACAGGAGGTACGTCCTTGAGCAGGAAACTGGGCTGACCATCAGACTGGACGACGTTGGCAGCGTTCACGACGGCTCCGAAGCCGTGTGTGTAGAAGAGCCGGGTGTTCTGCCAATCGTCCCTTGGAAGGTTGAGCTCTTCTAGCTCACGGACGGCGACCATCACTTGTTTTGGTATGCCGTCGGTCAGATATCGATCGGTGTCCACCTTGCTCAAGGCGTAATACGGCTCCAGTTCCTGAAAGTTCTGATAGGTCCTCGGAAGAACCGACGTGCTCCAGATTCGTAGGTTGTCAATAGTCAACGAGTTGTTCTCGATATCAGTCGCAGTGAGATCCTTGGAGGCGGCAAAATTCCGCACCTCCACGTTGCCCAGTTGATACGCCTCTCGTGTCATCTCCAGATTGTTACCGATGTACGGCAATTCCTTCTCGAGTTGGTTGGGTGTGACGCTGAATCTCTGGATGATTGCCGGGTAGATGGCACCGGCCGCAATGGCCACCACGATCCACGAGGCCACCGATACCCCGGCGAGCGACCACCCCCGTCTAAAGATGTTGATGACGAACAGGACCGCGGCGATCAGGGCAATCAAGAAGAGCAATCTGAGCGCAGGCAAACGGGCGTTGATGTCGGTGAAGCCCGGTCCAAAGAATTTCGGTTCGGCGTTGTTCGAGAACAGCAGTTCGAACATGTCGAGTCGATAGGAGGCCGCCCGCACCAACGCAATAATGGCAAACATCACGGAGATGTGGATCTTGGCCCCGCGAGTGGTGGACAACCGTCGACCGTCGAAACGGATGCCCCCATTCAGGTATTGGGCAATGGCAACCACAACCATCGCCAGAACAAGAAGGTTGAAGATCCAGTCGAGCGCCATCTCCCAAAGTGGGAGTCTGAAAACATAAAAGCCGAGATTGAGATCGAATATCGGATCTGCGGTTCCGAACTGCTGGTCGTTCATGAAAAGAAAGACTTCGTCTCGCCAGGTGGCAACGGTCAGTCCAAGAATCACCGAAAGCCCGGCCGTGACGAGTATCCGGATCTGGCGGATCCTGGGCTCAATCCACTCCCGAAATCGCTCGATGAATTCCTCTTCTTCGGACAAGTCGAAAGGCGCCCACCGCGGCGAGAAACGATCAACAAGCCGAAGACTGGCCCACAGGACCAGGAATGCGAATGCGATGCCGAAAACGCCAAGCAGAATCGAGAGGCTCCAGTTCCGAAGCCATATGTTGCGGAAGCCGATCGAGTCGAACCAGAGGAAATCGGTCCATAGGGTCCCGGCGGCTGTAAGTAGAAGGTAGATCGCAGCAGCGATAACCAGGACCACCGTCACGGGACGGCGTCGTCCCTCCGGCCGGTAGTTCGATGGGACCCTCGTGAACATTGTTGCGCAGTCTAAGAGTCGCTAGGGCTAAGCGCCCGACCAGGTTGTCAGTCGGCCGCTACCGAGATTTCGATGCCCTGCTCGTAGGCATGGATAGCGAGCTCTCTGATGCGGCGCTCCGCTTCGTCAGTCCGCCAGACCCGGAAGACGCGAGATGCCGCAGACTGACGTTCCCGCTGTCCGTCGCCAGCTTCATCAAGGGCACCCGAGACGGCGTCGCCCAACGACGATGCAAACTCTTTGGCTGCATCTGACTGAGGCGTTGGCGGCCGCTTCAGTTTTGATCCGGTCATCTCCTCGGCCACGCCGTGACCGGCGGCGAAACTTTCAGCCCAAACGGCTATCAGATCCGCCTGAAGCGAGATGACTATGTCCGCGGAATCAGGACGCCAATCCTCATCTGTTCTGAGGCCGTCAAGGGCAATGTTCTGCAGATCGGCAATGGCTTTTTTTGTCCCGCGCAAAGCCCGATTGGTGATCGGGAGCAGCCGAGCATCCCTTTCCCCCAGCCAATCCTTTCCCGCTGCGGATCTACTCGTGTCGTAGGACTCCACTTTCTCACCGGCCGGCGGCGCATCCCTCAAGTCCTCTTCACTGCGAAGCGAGGCAAACAGGGCGCTCACCTCATCGCCCGATGACGTTTCGGGCTCGGACTCCGGCTCGGACTCGGGCTCGGGCTCGGACTCCGGCTCGGGCTCCGGCTCGAGCTCCGGCTCGGGCTCGAGCTCGGGTTCCGGTTCGTCATCGGTTTTCACCAAACGCACCGTCTCCCCCAACTCCCAAGTCTTCTCCTCACCGGCGGGACGGGGCTGGACCACTCTTACGCTGGTGGTGTCGGCAGCAGACAAGTCAAGGGTCTCCCGCTTTTCTTCAAGCGACCCTTCCAAACGAGTCAGCGTCGAACGGACGTTCTCGAGCTCCGCCAACAACTCATCGCGACGTTGCTCCAGAGCCCGAGTTCGTTCTTGTGATGCAGCAGCCTGTCGATTCGCGGCGTCGATGATGTCATCTCGACGCTTCATTGCCTCGGAGGTCGTCTTCTCCGCATCCATGCTGGCCTTACGGAGTCGATCCTCGGCCTCGCGTCTGGCGCCGGACGTCAGCCGGTGTGCCTCTCTTTCGGCCTCACCTGTGATTGTGAGCACTTCCCGATCCGACTGTTCACGCAGCTTCGTCGACTCCTTCACAACCTGGTCGATAAGCGCACTGCCGGTTGTCCAGGCGTCACGACGTAGTGCCTCGGCGTCGGCGGCGGCGTCCTTGCGAGCGGCCTCCGCCTCGGCCATCGATTCGCTCCGCCACCTTGCCGCATCGACGCTTGCCCGTTCGCGCATCGAGTCGGCCGCTTCTCGAGCAGCTTGAAGAATCCCACTCACCTCGCGACCCACTGTGTCGAACTCCGACTCGAGGTCACGAGAGGCGGCGTCGCCCAACTGCGCGACAAGATGCTGTTTCTCGGCTTCGAGATCCTCGATCCTGGCAGCGACCCCCTCGAGGAAAGCCTCTACTTCGACGCGATCTATTCCCCTCAAGACCTTCCGGAATTGGGCGCGCCGTACCTCTTCGGAGGTTGTTTCAGAATCCATCCAGTATTAGAAGATACTGAACAAAGAGCCCGACTACGCGGCTTCGAGCCTTTCGAAGAACTCCAATGCGTCGTCGATGGTCGCTATCGGAACGATCTCAATGCTGCTCCGCTCCGCAGTGAGCGCTTTTGCGTAGTTCCCTTCCGGAACCAGGATGTAGGAAG
>QIDW01000399.1 GCA_003230435.1 Acidimicrobiia bacterium
TTCGCCAGTCGGTTCGTCACGAAACGATGGAAGACATTACGAATAGTCGTCGGTTCATCCTTCTCGGCGACGCGGACCAGAAGCACCGGTGCCGGCACTCTCTCCACGATGCGATCGATCAGATCGGTGAAGAGGTGTCTGCCCAGGGGAGCTCCAATAATGGCGAGATCGGTGTCGTCCACTGCCGATGTCAGGGCCGCGAGCAGATCTTCGGACTCGATGACCATTGACTCCGTGGGCACATCACAGAGCTCACCGAGGTCCTCGTGGAACTTCTCCAACGCACGAACCTGCGTTTTCGAAGCGGCAGCCGGATCGAGTACGTGAATGAACCGGATCGAGGCATCCTCTTCCTTGGCGATCTTGGCGGCCAGGCAGATCTTGAGCACGTCGTAGGGACCACCCGAGCCCAATACGTCGATCCGACTGATCTCGCCCAATGAGTCGCCTGTGAGCAGGGCCACATCACGATCGGGCGGGATATCGGCGCCGTGACCATCGTCATCGTTGGCTGCACCCACAACAAGGTCAGGCTCGAGTTCCCCAATCTTGGCGGCGGTTTCTTCGCCCGGGTGCAGGAAGTTCACCGATCCGGCGAGGGGACGGGCGATACGGAGTAGCGCCGAGTCGCGCCCTTCTCTGCCAGAAATGACGGTGACGCGTCTTTCGTCGTCGGCAAGCGCTTCCTCAGTCAGTTGGAGAAGTCGGGACATGCCCTGCTGGCGAACACTCTCCCGGAAAGCGCTCTCTTTGATCGCCCGTGAGCGCCCATACACCTGATACCAGACCAGACCTCCAACGATGATCGCCAACGCACCAAGGATTGCCTCGAGCCCCAACTGCGTGATGAGGATCAGAGAGGCGACGATTCCGAATATCGGCACCCACGGGTACCCGGGGGCATGGAACTTGGGCCGATACCACCACAGGTTCGACGTGCGAAAAGCGATCTGCGCAACACAGATCATGGCCAACACCAGTGCCTGAAAGGCCGACGCCAGTTTGGCCAACTCGAAAACAGGCAGGAATGCCACCAACGCGAGAATGACTCCGCCAGTGAGCAAAACCGAAAGCGATGGAGTTCCTGATCGTTTCCCGATCCTGGCGAAGACCGACGGGACGAGCCGACGCCGGGCCATTGCAAATGGGTAGCGCGATGAGGCGAGAAGCCCGGCGTTGGTCATCGAGGCCAGAGCAAGAACGCCCATCACCGCGACCAACGTGACCGTCCAGTCCGGGAACAGCTGAGCGGTCGCCGTGGCGAGCGGTGTCAGGTCGCCGGCAAGAAGCTCCGGTGGAGTCACTCCAACCATCACGTAGGTGACTGCGGGATAGACGAACATCATCACCAGCAACGACGCGAGGATCGCGACTGGAATGGTGCGAGCCGGGTTGGACACTTCCTCGGCAATGCTGGCTACCTTCGTCACCCCTGCATAGGAGACGAAGACAAGGGCAGCGGTTGCCAGGAGGCCTCCCACACCAGCAGGGAAGAAGGGGTGAAAGTTGGCACTGTCGACGAAAGTGGCTCCACCACCGATGAAGATGATGAGAATCGCGATTACCACCGTCACCAGGACCGC
Source organism: Acidimicrobiia bacterium (assembly GCA_003230435.1). Classification (GTDB taxonomy): domain Bacteria; phylum Actinomycetota; class Acidimicrobiia; order Spongiisociales; family ZC4RG35; genus SZUA-217. The sequence continues at coordinate 1,584 of QIDW01000399.1, forward strand.
CTGAACGCTCCCCGACTCCTTGATGCCGACGAGGTTGATGACCACCAGAATGGCGCCGATGGCGAGACCTAGTGTCAGTTCGTTCACGCTCGTGAACAGGCCGAGGTAGAGACCGAGCCCGTCCAGGGCGAACGCCGACTTGAAGACGAGGGAGAACCACACTCCGAACCCGGCGATGGTTCCCATTAGGGGGCCCATCGCCATGTCGATGTAGAGATAGGCTCCACCGGCGCGGGGCATCGCCGTCGCCATTTCCGACTGAGCGAGGGCAGCCGGAAAGACAATGACTCCCGCCACGAGATAGGCGAGGATCATGGCCGGTCCCCCAAGCTCGAAGGCAAGACCGGGTAGTACGAATATCCCCGACCCGATCATCGCGCCTATAGACACGGTGAAAACCGCGTAGAGGCCGAGTCGGCGCTTCAGCACGGCTGCCATCAGCTCACTCCTGCGGCGACCGGTGGATCACTGGATCTAGCGACATTGGGGTGCCGAAACGCTAGCCGGATTCGGGTCCGATACCGCAGACGCCCGACAACGTGAAGCAAAGCGCCGTCAAAGGCTCGTTTCGCTAGGAGCCCGAACTCTCTTGGCCGGGTCGGTCGGGATTGATCTGGCTACGTTTCACCCAGTCGCGAAACCACCAGTATTCATCGTCTCTCGCGCCAGCGCCAGGGATCGGCTTCCCCACACCGGGAAGATCGTCGAACTCGCCCGACTCCATCGCCTCGCGGATGAGACCCTCGACCATCTTTTCTCGAGCTTCGCCCTGCACAACCCCAAGAATATCGGGACTAGGTGGAAGAGTGAAGCGAGGGTTCGGCTGCCTTGGCGACCGTGATTCTGTAGCGGCCGAGTGACCATGTGTGCCTGCGCGGCAGGCTGTCGGCAAGTCTGTATCGACTGGCTTCCCGCCGCCTTTCTTCCAGAAGCATCGTGGCAAACTGATACATGGTTATCTCCAATCAGTAACCCCTTGACTGTAAGGGGTGTAAATCTTTATGATGGTTACAGTACTCAAGGCAACGGTAAGCTGTCAAATGTATTTCAATCATTACACGAACCGACCTGTCGAGTTGGCAGTGCTACTGGTCAACACCTGCCAGGCGGGCGGCGATCAGATGGCCGAAGCTGACGACCTGAACCAGCTTTTAGAGGGTTTCCGCGACCTCTGGGAAGGTGTGGCCCAACCACCAAAAGCTTCGGAGCTCGAGGCAATTCATCAGCTTCGCGACTCCCTGAGAACGGTGATGCTGTCCCCCGACGACGCCACCGCTTCAGACCATGTCAACACCATCCTCGCTGACTACGGAGCGGTTCCCAGAGTCTCCCTCCACAATGGTGAGCCCCACCTCCATTTCGAGCCGATCAACGGGACGATGACCTCCTGGCTGGGAACGACCACGGCCATGGGTCTTGCCGCGGTCATCGTCGAAAACGGGGTCGATCGCTTCGGGACCTGCAACGCCTCCGATTGCGACGATGTCTACGTTGACACCTCGCGTAACCGTTCACGATTGCACTGCACAACCACCTGTTCGACACGGGAGGCCGTGGCCGCCCATCGAAAGCGCAAGGACAAGGTCAAGAACAAATAGGCCTTCAGCGGCCGAGACTCACCCGTCGGAGCAGCCGCCGTCTGAACATGAGGGCGAGCGCGAACCCGAACGCGAAGCCGCCGGCGTGCGCCTCCCAGGCCACATTGGTGCCGCCCAGCCCGAACTGCGCCACGAACCAGAACCCAAGAAATACCGCCGCCGGCACCGGCACGATGAACCAGCCCAACAACGACAGCACCCGATGGCCCGGGAAGAGGACTGCGTATGAGCCGAGGACTGCGGCGATCGCACCTGACGCGCCCACGAGAGGGATCGTCGAGTCGGGGTTCATCGCCACAAAGGCCATGGTGGCGCCCAATCCCCCGGCGATGTACATGAGGATGTATCTCAGTCGCCCAAAAGCCTCTTCGACGTTGTTCCCGAAAATCCAGAGGAACCACATGTTGAAGGCGACATGTCCCAGACTTCCATGGAGGAATATCGATGTCAGCATCGAAAGGAACGGGCTCTTCTCTGGGAATACAGGCTCCTCTGACCCTGACAGACATCTTCCTGTGATGATCTCCTCCGCACTCAGCGGCTGAAGTGTTGTGATCTCACACCCGATCGCTGCCCTCCGGTAGAGGAACTCCTCTCGCTCGGCCGGTGTTTGCTGAGCCTGGATCAGGAAGAACACCAGCAGGCTGGCGACGATGAGCCCAATCGTGACGAACGGAGTCATTCGCGTCGGATTGACGTCTTTCAGCGGGAACACTGTTGTGATCCTATGGACCTCGACGACGCCGTGGCTTTTGATTGCGCGTCGGGTTGTCAAGGTCGAATTCGCGCCCGGCTAGGTTCGCGGCGTCGATCAAAAGGAGATCAATGCGTATCGGCTTGATCATGCAACTGAACGGTCGTATGGATGACAACGGCCGAGCC
>QIDW01000289.1 GCA_003230435.1 Acidimicrobiia bacterium
CGGCGAACTGCTGCTCATTTGGGGAACATCTATCGGTTTGACTCTTGCCCACGTCTTCGCCTTCCGCGTGGGATCGATCTACGAGCATGGAATCTCATTCACCAGCGGTTGGCGGCCTATACGTGCCATGCTCTTTGTTGCCCTGTTAGTGGGCGTCGCGGCCTCAATCCCGTACCTGGGCTCGTTGGATATCGCGAATCCAAGCGTGGCTGCCAGATGGATTCTGACGGCGGTCATAGCCGTCGCCGCGTATCTCGCTGCTCGGAGCAGGGGTTTGTCACTGGCTGGACGCCTGGCATACTCCCTACTGATCACCGTCGTCGCAGCATCCGTCTCGGTGCTCAAATACCTGCTGACCCGCTGACAGAGTCTGGGCTCGACAACCCGAGGTCCGAAAGCTCGACTGACACCTGGGCAAGTCTGGTCCAGAATCAACCGGCACGCGAATGGTTTCCCTCGGCCGAGCGAGAACTCAGAGAGGGTATGGCCCTAGTCGGCCCCAGATGACGAGCAGCAGCCCCAGCACCGCCAGAACGGTGAGGATCGCATATGCGCCGTTACTGGTTCTCCTCCAATGAAGAACGCCCATCCAGGATTGAAGGCCGACCAGTACGCCGGCTGACACGGGTGCCACGGGAAGACCAGACCCAGGGATGCCACCAGCTCAACTGCTCCGAGGGCACGGAATCCTGAATCCGAGAAGCCCTCGGCATTGGGGAGAATGGAAGCGAGTGCTTCTCGTGACCAGAAGAGTTTGGATGCGCCTGCTGCGAAAAAGAAGAGCGCCAGCGCGCCCTCCAAGTAAAACACAAGTAGTTCCATCAGGCAGTGACCCGTCGTAGGCAGTGATTCGGCACGCTAGCTCCGCTTTCGGGCCCTCGACGCCGTTCACCCGAGTGTTCGACTAACGGCTTTGAGAATTGATTGCCTCGAGCACGCGCTCCGGGGTGAACGGCAGCCGGTCCGGGCGGATGCCCACCGCGTCCTCCAGGGCGCTGGCGACGGCTGCAGCTACGGGCGCGATGGTGGGCTCGCCAATTCCCCGAGCACCGAAGGGACCCTTGCCCGGCTCCTCTTCTAGAACTATGGGTGTGATATCGGGGAGATCCAGCGCGGTCGGAATCAGGTAATCGGCAAAAAGTGCCGAGTGGGAAACACCGTCCTCGGTGAGGATTTCCTCAGAAAGCGCGTAACCCAAACCCTGGGCAACACCGCCGTGGATCTGACCCTCGACGCGCAGCGGGTTGATGGCACGCCCGACATCGTGACACGCGACATAGTCGAGAACCTTGATGGTTCCGGTCTCCGTGTCGACCTCGATCTGGATTGCATGGGTTCCGAAGGTGTAGTCGGGAAACGTGCGTCCCTGACCGGTGCGAGAGTCGAAAGAGCCGGATTCGCCGTGAAACGTGCCGAGATGAGCGGTCGCAACTTCTTCGGCGCCGCAAGCCGATACCCATTCGGCGGTCGACAGCTCGACGCCGCCAGTCCTGGTGCGCACCGCGTCGCCGGCGAACTCCAAGTCGTCGGTCTGTACCCCGAGCAGCCTGGCGGCCACGGGTGCCATCTGATTCCGAAGGTCCCTGGCTGTGTGCAGAACGGCGTTGCCGGACATGTACAGCTGCCTGGTCGCAAAGGTGCCTCCCGTGAGCGGGGTCAGGTGGGTGTCACCGATGTGGACTATGACCCGACTCGTGTCGACACCGAGCACCTCGGCAGCGATCTGGGCGAGCGATGCCGCCTGTCCTCCGCCCAGGTCGGTGACTCCAGCGCGAACGATCACCGTTCCGTCGGCCTCGAATCCGATCCAAGCTGAGGCCTTGTCCCCGAAGAACACCGTTCGCCCGTATGGCTGCATGTTGCAGGCAAACCCGCGGCCACGAGCGAGTTTGCTGTTTTCGGCCGGCGATTGGGGCTTGAGCGCGTCGAGAGCCCGTCGCATCGTGGCAGCCACAGCTGGGACCGTCGGCACCGGCTCACCTGTCGGTAGCGGGTCACCGGAGGCCAGAAAGTTGCGCAACCGCACTTCTTCGCGGGTGAGACCCGACGCCGATGCGATGCGATCCATCTGGGACTCGTACCCGAAAACGACCTGCATCGCACCAAACCCGCGGAAGGCACTGTTGGGGACGTGGTTCGTGAACACGGCCCGAGCTCGTATCCGAACATGATCGACCCGATACGGACCGACGGCTGTCACTGCCGCGGCGAAGAGAACCCGGGGGCTGAGATACGGGTAAGCACCCGCGTCCCCCACGATGTCGATGTCCTGGGCGAGAACCTTCCCATCGGCGTTTGCCGCTGTGCGGTATCGCATCACGAAGGGATGCCGCTTTGGGCGCGCCAGCAAGGACTCCTGGCGGCTCCATACCATCCGAACGGCACGCTCTGTCTCCCAGACCAGGAGGGCCAGGAAGGGTTCCACCGTCATATCTTCCTTGCCGCCGAAGGCTCCTCCCATGTATGTGCTGGCCACCCTCACCCGGTTGTGAGGGAGTCCGAGAATGGCAGCGACCTCCGTGGCGTGTTCGATCACCTGGGTGGCGACCCGCAGCGTCACGACGCCATCGACGTCGATCCAGCCCACCCCTGCCTCCGGTTCCAGGTACGCGTGATCGACGGCTTGGGTCTTGTATGTTCCCTCGACGACATGATGGGCGTCCTCCATCGCCGAGTCCACGTCGCCGCGGGCGATCCTCCAGTCGGAGAGCACGTTTCCCTGATCGTGAATGAGCGGAGCGTTGCCGGCGAGGGCGTCTTCGGGGTCGTAGACCCCCGGCATGGGCTCGTAATCCACATCCACGAGCTCAGCCGCCGCCTCTGCGATATGCGGCTTCTCTGCTGCGATGAGGGCGACAGGCTCGCCCATGTACCGCACCCGGTCTTCGGCAAGCACCGGGGTCTGAATTCTCTCCAAGCCGAGTCCGCTTGCCTCCTCCCCCATCACATTTTTAGGCACGTCGTCGGCAACGAGCACGGCAATGACGCCCGGCAGCGCCCGGGCCTCGGACGTGTCAATGGAGATGATGCGAGCCGATGGGAAAGGGGACCGGACGACCTTGCCATGGAGCATTCCCGGCCCGTAGTGGTCGGCGGCGTAAAGGAGACTGCCGTGAACCTTGTCACGGAACTCACCGTGGACAATGGAGCTTCCGACCTGGCCCGTGCCGCGATCCAGCGGCGTGCGCACGTCGAGCCCGGAGCTGGACAACTGGCTCACACCGACGCTTCGGTGTGACTACGAGAACGTCCCAGGTGAGACTCGATCGCGTCCAGGATATTGACGTACCCCGTGCAACGGCACAGGTTCCCCGCCAATCCGGCCCGCAGATCCTCACGGGTGGCACGTCTGTTCTCTCGCACCAGATGGTAAGCGGTCAACACGATGCCCGGAGTGCAGTAACCACACTGCGCGGCGCCTTCTTCGAGGAAGCGTGCTTGCAGGGCCCTGCCTTCCGGGTCGTCAATCAGCCCACGTACCGTCGTCACAGTGTGACCACTGGCCTGCACGCCGAGCATGAGGCAGGAATTGACAGGCTCACCGTCGAATAACACGGTGCACGTTCCGCACACGCCTTCACCACAGCCGTATTTGACGTCCATGTGGCCGAGTCCGTCGCGTAAGACCTGGAGAAGCGTCTCGTTCGGCTCGACGACCACACTCACGTCTCGCTGGTTGATCGTGAGACTGATCCGCTGGTCAGCCATCTCTCGTCAACTCTCTAGCTCGTGCGACCGCAGTGGTCAGTGCCCGGACGACGAACACTTCAGCCATGGCTCGACGGTACTGCTCGGATGCGTGCGAATCGCCCAGGGGACGGCACTCCGCGGCCACGCGACGCGCGACCTCGCCAAACGCAGCTTCGCTTGGCTTCGCTCCAGCCAGGACTCCCACGGCTGTCGCGGTGGCATCGACGATGCGGTCCGCAACGCCACCGAGGCTGAGCGTGACCTTCTCACAAGTCTTGCGGTCAGCAGCCAGGGAGAACAGGACCGCCACATTGACCACGGCGAAGTCGCCCGGTCGTCGCGCCAGCTCGTGGAAGGCGTACCCGGTCTTGAGGTCCGGGGGATCCACCTGAATGGAGCTGATCACCTCGGTGGGCTCTAGCGACGTTGTGAAAAACGTGGTGAAAAGCCGTTCGATCGGAATGGTTCGAGTTCCATCCGGGCCGGTCACCTCAACCCGAGCATTCAGAGCCATGGCGGCGCATGCCAACTCCGAGGACGGGTCGGCATGGGCGAGGTTGCCTCCCACTGTGCCGCGACTCCTGACCCTGATATTGCCGATGTGGCTGGTTGCGTCACGCAGGAGTGGACAGTGATCGGCGATGACGGGAGATCGCTCTAGGACCCGCTGTCGAGTGAGGGCCGGGATGCGTATCACGCCGTCGGAGATGACCGGGGCGGCTCCACCGGAGATACCGTTGATGTCGATCACGAACTCGGGACGCACAAGTCGCAGGTGCATCATCGGAAGGAGGCTCTGACCGCCGGCGAGGACCTTTGCCCCATCCCCATGCTCCGTCAGGAGGTCCACCACCTCCTCGAAGCTGTG
>QIDW01000270.1 GCA_003230435.1 Acidimicrobiia bacterium
ACGAACTCGGCCTCGCAGTTGAGGAGCTTGCAGATCTCCGTCCAGGCGTCGTAGTCCCATCCTTGGCCCTCGGTTTCTCCGAGCGGTATGTAGTTGAAGGGGAGATAGGCGTTCTCGACGCCGACGGTCACCGTCCGGCCTTCGAGGTCGGTGAATCCCTCTGCGGCAGTTCCGCCGGTCCCACCGCTGTCACCGCCGCAGGCTGCGAGGATCAGGGCGAAGGCGGCCAGAATCGCTATTAATCGTGTTTTGTTCTTCATTGGTTTATTGGTCCTCCTGTGAACCGAGCTGTAAGCGTATCAATGCTGGACCTGGGTTAGCGAGTCGCGTTGCGCCTTTCGCGTCGCACCCCTCCAAGAATCGGATTAGTGTCGCTCGCTGAGCGTGTGGATTCTGATCTGCGCGCCTTTCGATATACGGAGGAAATATGAAAAGAACCAAGCTCTTTGCGGCGTTGACCGCTTTGATGCTGATCCTTGCTGCTTGTACTGCGGCGGAAGATGGCGGAGCCGCCACGACCGAGGCAGCTGCCGGTGGGGGAGACGGTGGCGGCGCAGCCGCCGGAGGCACTCTTGATGCTGTGCGGGCCGCTGACGTCGTGGTTTGCGGTGTCAACGATGGCCTGCCCGGGTTCGGTGTTGTCGGTGCCGACGGAACCTATTCAGGTTTCGATGTGGACTTCTGTCGCGTCGTTGCAGCAGGTGTTCTCGGTGACGCTGACAAGGTTGAGTACAAGCCGCTCACGGCTGATGTTCGTTTCACTTCGCTTCAGTCAGGTGACATCGACGTCTTGATCCGGAACACCACCTGGACCGCCACTCGTGACGGTCAAGAGGGTGCCAGTTTCCTGTTTACCGTCTTCTACGACGGTCAGGGAATGATGGTCCCGGCTTCGACTGGATTCACCACTCTGGAGGACCTGGCGGACGCAAACATTTGCGTGCTGTCCGGTACCACCACTGAGTTGAACCTCACTGCGGTCTTTGGTGCCCGTGGCATTCCGTTCAACCCGGTCGTGTTCGAGGACAACGCTCAGCTTCGCCCGGCCTATGAAGAGGGCCAGTGTGAAGGTTGGACTTCTGACTCTTCCCAGCTCGCGTCCTTCAAGGCCGCAATCGAGGGCGAGGGTGGCGATGAGCAGTTCATCATGGCTGAGATCATCTCCAAGGAGCCCCTGGGCCCTGTTGTCTCCGATGGTGACACCGAGTGGGCACAGGCCGTGGAGTGGTCGGTCATGGCGACCGTCCAGGCCTGGGAGTTCGGCCTCGACTCGGGCAACATCGGTAGTTACAGCGGTGACAACCCGAACATTCTGAACTTCCTTGGTACAGATAACTTCGATCCGGGTCTCGGACTTTCGTCCGATTTCGCGATTCAGGTTGTTACCCAGGTCGGCAACTACAAGGAGATTTTCGACCGCCATATCCCGGCGATCGGTCTCTCGCTTGAAGGCAGTCCAAACAACATTTGGACTGACGGCGGCCTCATGTACGTACCGCCTTACCGCTAGAGAAAAACGATTGGTGTGAGGGTGGCCGAAAGGCCACCCTCACTACCTCTCGAGAATGACGACGGAGACTCAAGAACCGCAGCGCAGGAACCTGGCGCGTCCGCCCTTTTATCGTGATGTCCGAGTAATCCGTGTGGTGAGCCAACTTCTTGCGGTACTCGTTGTCTTCGCGATTGCCTTCTGGCTGGTCAACAACCTGATCAGCAACATGAATCGATTGGGGATCTCGACTTCGTTCGATTTCCTCTTCGGACCGACAAACACCGCGATTCCCTATCACGGGACGTTCGATCCGAGGTCACCTGTATGGCAGATGGCGCTGGTCGGGATCAAGAACACTTTCTTGGCAGGTTTCTTCGGCGTCATCCTGGCCTCTGTGATGGGCCTGCTCGTCGGCATCTCTCGCCTCTCGGACAACTGGTTGGTGGCCCGCCTCGCCACTTTCTATGTCGAGCTTTTCAGGAACATTCCTCCGCTGGTCATCATCATCTTCTTCGGTTTCGCAGTGTTCACATTCGGGCCTTTCCCGATCTTCTCGGAGAGTTGGGAGCTCAAGGTTCCCGGTAGCGTCAACAACTTCCTGATCATCAACAACGACCGGTGGGGCATCCCCGGTTTTACCGCGACCGGAGCACTTGTTGGCTTCTGGGCGATCCTCATATTTGGCGTGATCGTCGCGGCCTACGTGTGGTTACGGCGTACCAAGCACTTTGAACGGACTGGTCAGCCACATCACCGTGTCCTTTGGTTCACCGGTGTTGTTCTGGCCTCTTTGGTTCTTGCCTACTTCCTGACGGGCCAGCCGGTCGACATGTCCTGGCCAGTGATCTCGGAGAACCGGAGACGTGTCGATGGCGGTTTTATCGCCAACTGGGGGTGGATGTCGGTCACGTTTGCCCTCGGCCTCTACACGGCAAGTCATTTGGGTGAGATCATCAGGGGCTCGATCCTTGCTGTGCACCAAGGTCAGTCTGAGGCGGGCAACGCTCTTGCGTTGTCAGCTTTCCAGAGATACCGATTCGTGATCCTGCCCCAGGCGATGCGTATCGCTCTGCCACCCACCATCAACCAGTACCTCAACCTGGTCAAGAACACATCCCTGGGCACTGCAGTGGGCTACGCCGAGATCACTGCCCTCACCAAGACGTCGGTCGGGAACGGCCGACCAGCCTTCCAGTCGTTCATCATCGTAATGGCGGTCTATCTGACGTTCTCGCTGTCGATCTCGTTGGTCCTCAACATCGTTAACCGCAGACTCGAGTTGGAATCTCGATGACGACCACAGCGCCTGCTCCTCCACGGGAGACCAGCCTGGACTGGGTGAAGAAAAACCTGTTTCGCAATTGGTGGTCCGGGTTGATATCAGTCATCTTGCTGCCTTTGAGCCTCTATCTGGCTTACCGCGCTCTGCGATTCCTGTTCGTGACAGGTCAGTGGGATGCGGTCCGGGTCAACCTGACACTTTTCATGCAGGGAACATTCTCCCGTGACGAGCAATGGCGTCTCATCAGTCAGATCATGATCTTCGCCCTGGCCTTTGGCATTGGACTCGGCACCAACTCAGCCGCATCCCACGATCGCGCCCAGGATGCTGGTCTGGATGTTGAGCGTGGGACCATCGCCGGGACATTGGCACGCATGTGGTCTTTGGTTGCCTTCATTGGGCTGCTCCTGTTCTTTGCAACCACCGACGATATGGGCAATCTCATCAATCCATTTCTCTTCGTTGGTGGGGGGCTGGTCATGGGTGCTGTTGGATACCAGGCACGTCGTCTGCCGAGGCGGTTCCGGAACGTGGGATGGCTGCTGACCATGACCTTCCTGGTCATTGGCTTTCAGATCGTCTCGGGGTTCGACGCCGGCGGATGGGTGCCGCTGGGAATCATCTTTGGGGTCTCGGCCTACTCGATAGCGCCGGTCGACCGGTTCGAGGCTTCCTGGCTGAGAGGCGCGCTCCGTTTCGCGGCCGCGCTGATTGTGGTTCTGGCCATTCGGGCCGTATATGCCGCCGTAGACACACCCGGTATCGGATGGGACGACTGGTCCGGCCTTCACTTGACACTGATGGTCTCCGCTATCGCCATCGTGTTGGCATTCCCCCTCGGTTTGCTTCTGGCTCTGGCAAGACGCTCAACGCTGCCCGCGCTGCGGATCATGGCAACCGCCTACATCGAAGTGATCCGGGGTGTGCCTTTGATCACGTTGCTGTTCATGGGTCAGTTCATCCTCGGATTCGTGGTTCCCCAAGACGTCACCCTTTCAGCGATCACCAGGGCCATCGCTGTCATGACCTTTTTCTCGGCGGCGTACATTGCCGAGATAGTGCGAGGCGGGCTCCAAGCGTTGCCCAAGGGCCAGACCGAGGCCGGTCAGGCATTGGGGTTGGCTCCACCACCAATCATGCGGCGAATCGTTCTTCCCCAGGCCCTTACCGCGGTGATCCCGGCAATGGTCGGACAGTTCATCTCCCTCTTCAAGGACTCGTCGCTGCTGTCCATCATCGCCGTCCTCGAGTTTCTTGGTGTCCGCAAGATCATCCACGCCCAAGAAGCATTCCGTGGCGTAGGGATTGCAGAGACGCTGGTGTTCGTGGCGATTGGCTATTGGGCATTCGCCTTTGCCATGTCACGCGAGAGTCAGAGATTGGAACGTAGATTGCGAGTGAGCAGATGACGAACGAACAGAATCAAAACGTATATTCCGACGCCACCCAAGCCAAGGGTGAAGCCGTTATCGAGTTGGTCGATGTTGACAAGTTCTTTGGCGACTTTCAGGCCCTCGCCGACATCAACATGAATGTCGGTTTGCAGGAGGTGATCGTGGTCATCGGTCCATCGGGGTCCGGAAAATCGACTCTGATCCGCTGTATCAACCGGTTGGAGAAACACGATCGCGGTCGGATAACCGTGGACGGCATCGAGCTGTCCGATGACATCAAGAACATCCAGGAGATCCGTCGTGAGACAGGGATGGTGTTCCAATCGTTCAACCTCTTCCCCCATCTCACGGTGATAGACAACATCACCCTTGCCCCGCGTCAGGTTCGTCATGAGGCCAAAAATGACGCCGAGGACAATGCAATGGCTCTTCTCGAGCGAGTCGGTATCCCCGAACAAGCCCGCAAGTTCCCGGGACAACTCTCTGGTGGTCAGCAGCAGCGTGTCGCCATCGCCCGCTCGCTGGCGATGAGGCCAAAGGTGATGCTCTTCGACGAGCCCACTTCGGCCCTCGACCCGGAGATGATCAAGGAAGTGCTCGACGTGATGGTCGAGCTAGCCGAAGGTGGTATGACCATGATCGTTGTCACCCACGAGATGGGTTTCGCCCGCGCCGTTGCCGATCGTGTTGTCTTCATGGCTGACGGTTACATCGTCGAAGTGGGAACACCGGAGCACTTCTTCACCAATCCACAAGAAGATCGCACCAAGCTCTTCTTGAGTCAGATTCTCTAGTTCAAACCCCCCTCGCTGGTCGGTCACCAGCGGTCCCCCCTTCAGAAGGGGGGACAACACAACCCCGCTTAGGTCAGTTCGCGATTTAGCCTGTCCATCCCCGTGCCCAGTTCTGCGTTCAAACTCCTTGTTATTCTCGTCGGTGGTGTCCTTCTTGGCGTCCTGGCGTTCACGGCGTGGAGCACTCCCGCGGCGCCGGGAGCAACCAATCAAGTGGTTGCGCTCGATCCCACCACCACCACGACCCGGCCGACCACTACGACGACGACCGTCCCACCCACGACGACCTCGACGATTCCGCCCAGCACAACCACAACCGAGCCACCACGCGGGACACTCGTTATTCAAGGGACGGGCGACGTCGCCGTGGACCCCGACTACATCCCGGTGTTCAGATCGAAGGGGTATGACCACGCGTGGTCGGGACTCGACGGCCTCTTCCTTCAGGATGACCTCACGGTTATCAACCTGGAGTGTGTGCCGTCAGACCTTGGGAAGCCTCTGGTCAAGGAGTTCACTGCCCAACCGAAGCCCTGCCATCGATCCGTTCCAATGGAATCGAAGTGGCCAACATGGGAAACAACCACTCCGGCGACTTCGGAAAGGAGGCTCTTGTCGACGGGCGCGCACAACTTCTTGCCGTCGACATCGCGCCTGTGGGCGCCGGCAAGGACCTAGATGAGGCCGGTGAGGCTGCTCTGTTCGAGATCAAAGGCTGGAAGATTGCCGTTATCGGGTTCGGAGGCGTGGCGCCCAGCCAGAGTTGGTACGCAACCGACGACAACCCTGGGATGCGCAATGGCGACGATATCGATCAGATGGTAGAAGCCGTCGCGGCCGCAAAAGAAGTGGCCGATATCGTTGTTGTGACGATCCACTGGGGTTTTGAGCTCGAAACCACGCCGCATGATGACGACATCGAGCGTGCCAACGCGATGATCGAGGCGGGGGTGGACATCATCTTCGGTCATCATTCGCATCGAATGCAGCCCCTCGACATGGTTGACGGAGCAGCCGTCTTCTGGTCCCTGGGTAACTTCGTATGGCCAAAAAACTCGATCCCGAGCGCCACCACCGCGGTGGCTCGAGCTGTCGTCTATCCGGATGGGACCATCGAGGCGTGTCTGATCCCTGCATTCATCGAGACTCCGGGGCGTCCTGTGCTCACAGGAGAACCGGAGTGCGGCCCGGGGCTCTAACCTGATGGAGGAGCG
>QIDW01000438.1 GCA_003230435.1 Acidimicrobiia bacterium
GTCTTCGCCGAGTCAGAGGTGATCAACCACCTCTCGATCGGAACATCACCCGCAGACATCATGCAGGGTGCCATCGAGTCGCTCACCGGTCGCTCCGTGCAGCTCATGAAACGGGTGAGGGCCGAACCCGAGTTCACGCTCATCGGAGGGATCCTCAGGTTCGAAACGATGGGTCGATCGGTCAGCCAGATGCTTGAAGCCGAAGTCAACGTGCCGGATGCAGACATGGTTCAATACGTGTCTGCGCTGGGCTGCGCGATCCTGGCTCGTCGACGGCTGGAGAAACTGAGCTCTGAAGCTGATCTCGAGGCTGCGGTATCGGCGTGAATACGACACAGGAGACCGAGCCCGTCTACTGCTCCGAGGGCATCCAGATCCTGCGGGCTCCGGTTCTCTCTTCCGGTGGGTGGGAACGGCGTACCGTCACGGATCCGGAGCGAATTGACGAGCTGGTGGATCTCTACGAGGACCTGGGTTTCGAGACGACGACGACGGGACTCGATCCATCCAGCTTTGGTGAGGCATGCACGAGCTGTGCCGTCACCGCGTGCGCAACCTATGTAGCGCTGTTCACCCGCAAACCCGTCAGATCCGCCTGATCAACGACTACGACAGACCGACTTCCGCGGCTGCAAGCACATCGTCGACGCCGGGGAACGTCAACCCCAACAAGCGCTCCGCTCGGTCGCTCAAGAGGCGAAGATCCAGCGGGATCGAGTCGGAGATGTCGGCGGCGCGGCCCGACCGGATCAGGCCGTCGTCCGAGATCCCCCAGTACGCCAGCAGCTTCCGACCGAATTCGTCACGCGACAGCACCTGACGGCCCGCCACGTTGAGGAGACCCGCATGGTCGGTCGTGGTGAGCCGGACCAGGGCCTCGGCCAACGTATCGACCGATACCGGGTTACGTAGCACGTCGGAGAACAACGTCACGGATTCCCCGCGGCCAAGCCGTTCGACGAAGCCGGCCGTGCCGCGATCCATTTCGTCGAGCCCGTACATGAGCGACGTCCGCACCACAACTGCAGATGGATCGAGGTCGAGAACCGCCGCTTCCCCGGCCACCTTCGAACGACCGTATGCGTTCACCGGGGTGGGTGCGACATCGTCGGCATAGGGGCCGTTCCGCCCGTCGTGGACGATGTCCGTCGAGACGGCGACGAGCCGGGCGTCGACCGCCCGGGCCGCCTCGGCAACGTGAAGGGAGCCTTCCGCGTTGATCCGCCACATGGCCTTGTCGTCGCCCTGCCCCGGGTTCACAGCCGCCGCATGGATGACGACCGAGGGTGCCAGCCGTTCGACGACATCGAACACCGCCGTACGGTCACCGATGTCGAGGGCAACGGCATCACCTGCCGTCACCTCATCCGGCCGGCGATGTGTCGCGGCGTACACCCGGCCACGGGCTGCGGCTCGGAGCGCAACACGGCGCCCGAGGTACCCCGTCGCTCCGGTGATCAGGAACACTGGTCGATCCATCACGCCCATTGTGGCCACGGCACCGGACTACCGACCGGTTCAATCGGCAGATGTGTTGTGCAGCTACGAGGCCCGTGGCCGGCTCGCGGTCGTGGGTTTCGTGTTATTCGAGGAGACTTCGAAGCATCCACGTGGTCTTTTCGTGCACGTCGATGCGCCGTGTGGCGAGATCGGCTGTAGCGGCGTCATTCGCCGGCTCAGCTACAGCGAGGGCGGACCTCGCCGTGGCTATGACAGTCTCGTGAGCGTCGACCAGCTTCTGCACCATCTGCATCGCCTCCGGCGGCGAGGCCTCTTCAGGTATGGAAGACAGCCGGGCGAACTCGCCGTAGGTGGCCTGGGCGGTGTGGCCGAGGGCCCGGATGCGTTCCGCGATCTCGTCTACGGCCAGCGCCAGCTCCAGGTAGTGCTGCTCGAACATCAGGTGGAGAGTCTGAAACATGGGGCCGGTCACGTTCCAGTGGTAATAGTGGCTCTTCAGATAGAGCGTGTAGCTGTCTGCAAGCAAGCGAGAGAGTTCCGACGCGACGTTCTCTCGGTCTGATTCGCTGAGTCCGGTTCCAATATCCATGGTTCTCGTACTCCCTTTCCGGCCCCGAGCACCCAGAAAGGCACTCCCGAGCCCGGTCGATGGACGGCCAGAGTCTCCCCCTCACGATACAGCCGATATGGCGCGCCGGGTGCGCCCTCCTAGGCGTTCTTCCACTCGGGTGAGCGTTTCGCCATGAATGCCATGATGCCTTCGACACCGTCGTGGGTTGGGAGTAGTTCTTCGAGATAGAGCCGCTCTGCGTCTGTGAGGCGCTGTTCGATCTCGGCGCGTCTGGGCTCTCGGATGGCCCTCGTCGCCATGCGCAGCGAGAGGGCAGACCGGGGAACGAAGTGTGTGGTGACGAACGACTCGACCGCCGCATCCAGGTCTCCGTTCGGTGCGAGTGCGTTGACGATGCCCATCTGTTTGGCCTCGCCGGCCGTCAGGCTGCGGCCTGTGAGGAGCACGTCCTCAGCAACCCTGCCGGAGAGCAGCGCGGTAGCCGCAGGTGGCAGGACACCGAGTTGGATCTCGGGACAGCCAAGTGTCGCTCCCTCGTCTGCGATCGCGATGCCGCAGGCAAGCACAAGCTCGAGTCCGCCTCCGAGACAGCTTCCCTGGACCCCGACAACCGTCGGATAGGGGAAAGCGATCAGGGCACGGATCACCGCACCGAGTGCAGCGATCATCTCGGGCGCCTTCTCGGGGAGGTGCTCCTCGACACTGGCTCCGAAGGAGAAGTGTCTCCCTGCCCCGCGAAGAACGAGAACCTTGCCATCGTCGGCTTCGGCGGCAGACTCGATGGCCTCGAGAAGCTGGCCGCACAGGGCGATGTCGACAACATTTCCCGGGGGATTGTCGAGCGTGATCGTATGGACCGCCCCGTCTGACGAGGCTTTGTGATGGACCCAGGTGCTGGTCATGAGTCTGATTTGTACTGCGGTGAGATTGCTTCGATCAGATCGTCGCCCCATGTCTCACCCGCCGCGAGCCTCCGTCTCAGGTCGATGAAGTCAACCTCTCTCCCGACCTCCCTGGAGCCCCGGTTGAACGCCTGGAAGCCTGCTTTTGCCTCGGTCATCATGTTGAGCGAGAGCCATGCCCTGTTCGATTCCTTGTTCTTGTCCCAATGTTCGAGCTTCTTCTTCCGAACGGACTCCGTTGTCTTCAACGTGCAGTCCGGCATCGTGTACAGGATCTTGGTCACCATCTCGTCGACGCCGGCGTCGAGCATCGAGAAGTCTGTGGTCCCTGAACGTAGAACGGCTTTCGCTGCGACGAGATCCTCTCCCTCTTTCGGTTTCCCGTGCACGATCTTGCCCCATTCGTCCAGGTAGCGATCGGTCACCACAAGGGGGTTGGGAACGAAAGCTCCGTCGACCTTGAGCACGGGGAAGATGTCGTTCACGAGGCCGAGGCGCAACGCCTCATGAGCACTCCACGGCTCACAGAGGACACAACTCGCCATCGCGTTGCCCCATCCAACGTACAGGTGGAGGAAATCGGTTGATCCCCCGTCCGGTGCCGAACCGTGTTTCGGCCCGGCCTGGCCGAACCTGGCGAGATCCGAGGCAAGCGTGAAGTCGCATGCCATCCCGATCTCCTGGCCGCCACCGATCCGCATGCCGTTCACCCGGTTGATCACGGGTTTGTCGCAGGCGAGAATCTCAGAGACCATGTCGTTGAACAGGCGCATGTACTGGCGATACTCACCCGGCCTGCCCGCGTAGTACTCCGAGTACTCCTCGGTGTTGCCTCCGGTGCAGAACGACCGATCACCCGTCCCGGTGAAGACGACGGCTACCGCAGCGCGATCAACCGAAGCGCGGCGGAACGCCAGGATGACCTCTTTGATCGACTCGGTCGTGTAGGAGTTGAGCTGCTCCGGATTGTCCAGCGTGATCCACACGGCGTGCAAACCCTCAACAGCCGCGCCGGTGTTGTCAAGGATGCG
>QIDW01000376.1 GCA_003230435.1 Acidimicrobiia bacterium
GTCGGGCCGTCACCGGCCCGACACGTGCCGTGCGCGCTGCGGGCATCCTGCTGCTGTTCGCACTCGCGCTGATCCTCGCCGCGTGCGGCAGTGGCGGTGACGACGCCGCGAGTTCGTCCGCGCCGACGGTGACCTCGGTTTCGGATACCGAAGCTCCGACGGAGTCGGATGCCGGATCCCAGGAAGTCGCGGATGATCCCGCTGGAGACGGCGAGGAGTCGGTTCCGATGGGCCTCGGTGAGATGCAATCCGTCGTGGTGATCGGTGACGAGCAGTTCGAGTTCGACATGTCGGCTGCCTGCGTTTCGATGGGTGGTGCGGTTGGGGGCATCGGATTCACTGCAGATGGATCGGTTTCGCTCGACATCGGTATTTCCCCTGAGGACTGGGAGACTTCTGCCGACGGCTGGGAAGCGCCGTCCGTCCGCGTCCGTGACGAAAGAGACGAGAGCGTCGAACGGGATTGGGAGGCCGGTGGTTCGAACATCGCTAATTACCAGGAACTCCGCGACCTAGTCCGGGTTGACTCCTTCTCGGTCGAAGGCGGTCGAGCGTCCGGTACCGCGACCTTCATCGACCTCCAGGCGTACATGTTCGCCGTGGCTCTCGGAGATCCGCTGCCCGATCCCGTGGCCGGCACCTTTGACATCAACTGCGGTTGACTTGCATCCACGGAGATGTGCGGGAAGCGATCTCAGGGGCGTTCAGCGACTGTTAAGCGCTGTGTGTCACGATGGCGCGCAAACGACACGGGGGTCCACACCATGGCCGAAACATCAGATCTTCGAGGCTCGGGAACCGGTGACGGTCGACCGAAGCCGATGCGGCGGCATATCCAGCCAGGCGACCCCCTGTCGGGACTGTCGCCAGCGCCGGGCGGTCGGGCCGTCACCGGCCCGACACGTGCCGTGCGCGCTGCGGGCATCCTGCTGCTGTTCGCACTCGCGCTGATCCTCGCCGCGTGCGGCAGAGAGCTCGCCACCTCCATTGAAGAGGCCGCCACCACACAGCCATCATCAGGTACCATCACCGTCCCGCAGGCGGAAGTGCCGAGCACTCTCGAGCTCGGCAGCCCCTACACGTTCCAGATGCCTGAGGACACCTTTGCGGCCCGGTTCAACTTCGACGTACCCGCCGGTGGCGTGGTCACGATGGAGGCGTCCGCGCCCGAGCAGAATACGGAGTCGTTGAGGGTCGCCATCGGCCCTGCCGGCCAGCAGGTGCAGCTCATAGAGCTTCTGCCGGGAACAGCGGCCGATCCGTTCCAATACGTCACAAGCGGCGACGGCGGCGGGCCGTGGGCACTCGAAGTGGCGGCCAACCCCGGCACCTCGGTGACACTCCAGGTCGACGCACCGCTCCAAGCCGATGCCGGAACGGCCGGTGACGCTGGCTCCAACCAGGGCGTGGCGAAGTCGATCGACATGGGCAGCCGCCTCGACGGCCTGCTCGGCGACGAGGACGGCGAGGACTGGTACACGATCCCGCTTGCAGGCGGTGATGTCGTGTCGATCACGCTCGACGCCCCGGTGAGCGAGCGTTTCGGCTTCGGCGGTGTCAACGCCGATCTGGTGTACAACGGTTCACCGGTGACCTCGCTGAATGTGAACGCAGGCGGTGAGGAGTCCGTCCTACAGATCTTCGCACAGGAGCAAACAGGGGAGGCCTATCTCCGTGTGAAGGGTTCCGGCGCCTACGGTTTCACGATCGAAGCCGGCCCACAGCGCGACGGGGGTACCGACGGCGATGCCGGTGGCGATCAAGGCACCGCCAAGAAGGCGGACTTCGGAGCGATCGAGGGGATCATCGGTGGCGAGGACCTCCAAGACTTCTTCGTTCTGGCTCTCCCCCTCGATTCCGTCGTGACAGCCGAACTCACGGCCGCATCGGACCTCGTTGGCCGAGCGAGGGTCGAAGTGCTCCACAATGGCAATGTGTTGGTTGCCACCGACCTCGGTCCCGGCCAAACCGAGAGCTGGACCTACGCATTGGTCAACGCCGCCGATGAGTCGCTCTATCTCCGGGTGGCCGGCGCGGCCGGGTCCTACACCGCTTCTCTCGCTGCAGTGACCCAGCCCGACGGCGGAAGCGGCGGCGACGCCCCCGATGAAGAGGCTTTGGCCAAGGAGGTGGCGGCAGAAGGCAGCTTCAGCGGCATCCTCAATATCGCCCGCCAGTACGACAACCGCGACTGGTACAAGTTCACCGCCGCCGAAACCGCGACGATCACTATCGAACTCGCGGTGGCGCCGACCGCCGACACGTCAATCCGGTTGAACGTCTTCGGCGATGCCCTGATGGTCACAGTCGACGTCGAACCGGGTGGGAGCGGAACTGCGACCATCGACGTGGTCGCCGACACCACCTACACGATGCAGCTCGGAGCGGGAGGGCAGGCAGCCTATTCCGTGACATTCGGATGAGACTTCAGAGACACACGAGCACCGAACAGATCTGCCCGTTCGTGTTCTGGGAAAGGATGCGTTCGCCCTGAGGATGGGTCGGATGGGCGGACGGAACGTCTGGGACGACCGCCGGCTGCGCGTACTGTCGCACCGGCGGCATCGGCACGAGCAATTCGCAACAATCAATGAGGCCTGTGTACCGTTGATATATGGCATTTGGCGTCCTCGGACCGTTGCTCCCCGACAGCATCACCCGGCCCTCCCAACGAAGGCTGCTGTCCATCCTATTGCTTCACCACGGCTCCAACATCGATCGGGACCGCCTCATCGACTACATGTGGGGCCACCGGTCACCGCAGTCAGCGCGCAACGCTCTCCAGGTCCACATCGGCGCGTTGAGAAAGGCCATACCACGTGATGTGATCGTGACCGCGATTCGCGGCTACCGCATCGACGTGGATGGACACGACTTCGACGTGTCGGACTTCGACTGTCTCGCTGTCGCTGCCCACAGAGAGCGCGACCCCTTGGAGCGAGTGGTACTGACACGGAGTGCCCTCGAACTCTGGAGGGGAGACCCGTATCAAGAGTTGGTGGAGGAGACCTTTGCGCTGCCTGAGGTAACTCGACTCAACGAAACGTACCTCAAGCTCCTCGAGCTGCAAATGCAGGCGCTGCTCGCGCTCGGTCACAACGACGAGGCGATCCCTCAACTCCGGGAGCTCGTTGAGCGACATCCGCTCAGGGAGCGACTCCACGAAGACCTGATGCTTGCGCTCTATCGCTCCGGTCGACAGGCCGATGCACTCAGACAGTTCCGATCGGCTCAGCGGATCCTCGGAGAGGAACTCGGCATCGAACCCGGCCCGGCACTCAGGGAACTCGAGGAGCGCATCCTCTTCCAAGATCGGAATCTCAACACCGTCGACGTCCACCCGACGCCGCACAATCTGCCCACGTTCACGACGAGCTTCGTGGGTCGTGAGAATGACCTCCTCCGTGCTCGGTCATCGATTGACGACAGGGGTGTAGTCGTGATTGCCGGTGCGGCTGGAATCGGGAAGACCGCCTTCTCGGATGTTCTCGCAGATGAGTGCAGGGCTCAGGGTGGGCGGGTTCTCGAGCTGCGGGGTACGCACGGTCTCCAGCGTGTCCCGTTTGGTGCCCTCGCTGCCTTTGTGCCCTTGGAGGTGGGCGATACCGACACCAAAACGGTTACACGGGCGACGGCTTCGATCATGAACACCGGGAGGTCGGGCATGATCGTTCTAGATGATGCCCATCTCCTCGACCATGAGAGTGCTGCGTTGATCAGCGGAATCGCTCAATCGCGCGGTGCGCGCCTCGTGATCACGGTCACATCCGGTGAGCGTCTCCCGGCCGACATAACAGCCATCTGGGCGCGATGGCCTGACTGCCGCATCGACCTCGACCCTCTGACACGTGATGAGGTTGGTGAGATGGCTGCCGACCTGCTGGGCCGAGCCATCGATGATGCAGCCCTGGATGAGATCTCCTCCATCACTCTGGGATACCCGCTCTATGTCGCAGCCATCGCCGCTGAGGTTTCTGATCGAATTGAGAAGGCCGGTGAAGACGCGTCCACAGCAGTGAAGTCGCTCTTGGGCTCATCGGATCGACTGACCCGTCTGCTGGAACGGAGGCTCTCCCGCCTGGATCGAGAAGAGCGGCGTCTCTTCGACGCCATCGCCTTTGCCGAGTCCATACCCACTGATGTGTTGAGTATCATGGACGAGATCGGTGCACTGTCGCGGCTTGAGACGAGTGGACTGGTCCAAGTGGGACCCCAGTATGCACAGGTAACTCATCCCCTCCTCGCCACGGTTGCCAACGAAACACTCACCCTGGAGGGCCGGAAAGCCTGCGCACGCCAGCTTCTCGATGGTATCGGAAAGGATATCGATCCCGGCGATGTCGCCTCTCTCGTCAGGGTGGCTCTGAGCGCTGGCGTCATCCCGAACACGGAACAGCTCGAAGTGGCGGCCGACGTAGCAATGGCATGGCGAGATTTCACAGGAGCGGCAAAGATCGCTGCCCACGCGCCAGACGATCAGCAACTGATCGTTCTGCGGGCCAGAGCACTCCGCTTTCTCGGAGAGGTTCCCGACGAGGTGCCTGTTGATTTGGATGAAAGTGCTCTCACCGATTTCCTTTCCACCAAATCCCAGGCCATGGCGTACGGGGAACGCCGGTTCGCCGACGCCATCGCGATGTTGCAGGAGGGGATGGCATCTCTCACCGAGTCCACACATCGGAATCGGCTTGCTACGGAGTTGCTGATCCTCTCCGGACTGAGCGGTGATATGGACGCCCTCCTCGGCGCCGGCCGCACCGTAGACGCGTCTGCTGGCCATGGCCACTACCCAGCTAGCCGAAGGGCTGACGCTCTCGACATCATCGGCCGATGACACGTATGCCAGAGGGCGGCAGATCGTCGAATCGATGGGGACGGACTCGCTGCTTTTCGAACAGCTCGAGATGAGCCGCGTATTGGTCGATCTCGCCGATGGGCAATTCCGCGACGCCCGTGTCCGGTTGGGTCAATCCGAAGGGAAAGCCGCGCCGGGATCGTGGCTCATGATCGAAGCAGTCATGGCCGACGCATGGTCGTCAGCGGATGGAGCCCTGCGCGTGGCGGAGTCGGCGGTCTCGGAGTTGGAGAGCTTCGATCCCACCGGCAACCTCTCACAGGCCAAACTCGTCGCCGAGTTGCGTCTGGCACAGACACGACGAGCGGCACCCAAAGAACAGACCGTCGAGCAGCCTCTTGACCCCGCAGTGGCCGAGATCGATCACATCATGAGCCAGAGAGCGCAGGCTTGGTACGCATGGGCAGTCGATGACACCACTGCAGGCAAACTCCTGATCGAGGTCGGCCGGGAGGCCGTGGGTCTCGGGCACCGGTTCTGGGGGCTCTTGTGTTTCATCGACGCCATCCGCCTCGGCAACGGCGAAGATGTCGCGGCCGATATCGAGCATCTGGCAATCACACGGGGAGCAGGGTTGGCCACCATGGCCGGGCACTATGCACGATCCGAGACACCAGGGGATCTCCGGACGGTCGCGCGTATGTGGTGGGAGGCCGGTGCCCCGACGTACGCCATAGAGGCGGCTATTCGGGCCGTCGAGCCGATCAGCCTCATCAGCAGCACCCGCGTACAGCTCATGGCGGCCAAAGGAGCGGAACCTGTGGTAGGCGATGTGGCGGTGATCGAGCAGCCACTGTCGAACCGACAGGTCGAGATCGTGCTGAGTGTCTTGGGCGGAGCTTCGAATAGAGAGGTGGCCGATGCCCTCTTCGTCTCCGAACGCACCGTAGAAAACCATCTCCACAGGGCCTACCAGACGCTGGACATCAGTAACGGACGAGACGGACTCACCGATCGGTTCGGCTGGCTCTGACGAACTCCTAGC
>QIDW01000020.1 GCA_003230435.1 Acidimicrobiia bacterium
GTTCACGGCACAGATACATCGAAATCTGACGACAGAGGACGAGAGGCTGCCGGCGGCTCGAGCTCAGAACGTCCTCTACCGAGAACCCGAAGGCCTGAGCGGTCGTTCTGATAATCGTCTCGGGCCCGAGCGGCATAGGCTCGTCAGTGGCGACAAT
This sequence comes from Acidimicrobiia bacterium, assembly GCA_003230435.1. Taxonomy (GTDB): domain Bacteria; phylum Actinomycetota; class Acidimicrobiia; order Spongiisociales; family ZC4RG35; genus SZUA-217. Next base: position 158 of record QIDW01000020.1, read on the forward strand.
GTCTTGCAATACGCGTTCGGCGGTGTCGAGATCAATGTCGCGTCGGTTCAGCGCAGACCAAGCGGTCACCCTGGTCAAGGCACCCTCGAGCTCTCGAATGTTGTCGGACACCAAACCGGCTATGTATTCGAGGACCTCCAGAGGCACTGGCCGAGGGGCAAACTCGGCGTTTGACTTGAGAATCGCCAATCGAGTCTCGACATCAGGCGGCTGAATGTCGGTGAGAAGTCCCCATTCAAAACGACTGCGAAGCCGGTCTTCGAGGGTTGACAGGTTCCTGGGGTGACGGTCGGAACTGATAACCATCTGCTTGCCGGACTCGTAGAGAGAGTTGAAGGTGTGGAAGAACTCTTCGAGGATCTGCTCTTTGCCCTCGAAAAATTGGACATCGTCGAGGAGAAGGATGTCAACACCGCGGTATCTGTGTTTGAAGGCATCGGGTCTCTTCCGGCGGATCGAGTCGATGAAATCGTTGAGGAAGTTCTCCGACGAGACATAACGAACAACCAATTCTGGGTACATCTCGAGGGCCTCGTGGCCAACGGCGTTGAGGAGATGGGTCTTACCGAGACCCGCAGCGCCATAAATGAACAAGGGGTTGTAGTGAGCGCCGGGTTGCTCGGCCACGGCCATGGCGGCCGCCCAGGCAAATCGGTTCGACTGACCCACAACGAAACTCTCGAAGCGGTACCTCGATATGAGGTTGGTGGCTTTGGTGGGTGTTGAAGGGGCCTTGGAGGTCATGGCCACCGAAGAATCCTCGCCCAGAGGTAACGGTTGCTCTGGCGGAGCGACGTCGCTGACCCGGTACAAAGGACTCCCCTCGCTCGAGTAGGCCGACCGATAGGCAGCATCGACGAGTTCACCGTGTTTGTCATTTACCCAGCGCAAGTGAAACTCGGTTGGTGCGATCAGGACAAGAGTGTCACCATCATGGTCGGCTTCAAGACGTGAAAGCCAGGTGTCCCAGTTGCCTTTGGACACGCCGGCGCGAAGAGTCTCCCTGAATTCTGTCCAGCAGTCACTTGCTCTTTGTGCTTGTGTCAAGAGGTCTTTTCTCCCAGTGGCCTAAGAATCGGCAGGCTCCTAGTTGTCCACAGATCGGTCCACACCTGTGGAAACGTCTGTGTACATCCCCCAGAGGTATCTTCAATTTCTCCCGGGGAGTGTCGGTTCATCCAACGATGACAGGTGACGTGACCACGCTCCTTAGGTCTGATCCCGGCGAGTATCGGTGCTGGAGACGAGGCAGTCAAGACCGCGAGAATCCTCAGTGTGGAAGACTGCACACATATCTTTCCACAGATGAAACCGCAGGTAGATGATGGTTTTGCCATTATCTACCTTGCCGGCGGATTATGACAACCCCGACCAGATGAGTTTCTGCTTCTTTTCGCGAGTTGTCCGAATTCTTCGCGATCAGAGGTAAAAAGGGTCACGTTTTTGACCGTCGGACTTTGACATAGGTTTCCTGGACTCCGTATTCTGTGGAGACCCCTTCCCTCTACCCACTGTCTTGTCATGAAAAGGACCTATCAACCCAAAGTACGACGTCGGAGACGTCGACACGGCTTCCGACATCGCATGCAGACCCGAGCGGGCCGCTCCACTGTCAGCGCGCGTCGTCAGAAGGGTCGGAAGCGGCTCACTGTCTGATCTGGAAACACTCCGAAACGCACAGGACTTTCGTAGAGTTCTGAGGAAAGGCAACCGGAGCCGCAAAGGCGGAATTGTCATGGTCGGGTCGCCAGGCCAACCAGGGCCTCCTCGTCTCGGGCTTGTTGTTTCCAAGGGCAGCGGAAATGCCGTGACTCGCAACCGTATCAAAAGACGGTTGCGTCATGCGGCCCGTGAACTGCAATTACAACCAGGAATGGACTACGTCATCATCGCCAGCGGCCAAGTCGCAGAGGTCGAATACACCCAGGTCCAGGGTTGGCTTGACCGCGCCTTGGAAGGTGTGAGAGATGTTTAGGTGGCTCCGGCCTCGTTACCTGGTGCTCGGGTTGATCCGTATTTACCAGAAATTGGTAAGTCCTGGTCTGAGCACAAACTGCCGCTACCAGCCCACTTGCTCGTGGTACTCGGCTGAGGCAATCGAGAGATTTGGTGTTCTCCGAGGGGGATGGCTTGGCCTGAGGCGCATCGGAAGGTGCCACCCGTTACGTCCCGGGGGTTATGACCCCGTACCCGACAACCGGAGAGCCCGGTAATGGGCGAATTATTCAATGCGCTGATCAGGGCGCTGGGCTCGGTCCTCAACTTCTACTTTGACTTTCTGACCCCGTTGCTCAGTGTGGGATGGGCTTATGGCATCGGAATCATCCTTCTCACCATCTCCATCAACGTGGTCGTCTTTCCGCTCACCCTCAAACAGACCAGGGCGACCAGGGCCTTCACGGAGATCCAGCCGAAAATCAAGAAGATCCAGGCGGAGTACAAGGAAGATCCCCAGGAGATGCAGCGTCGTCTCATGGAGACCCAGAAGGCGGCAGGTGCCACGCCTGGCGGATGTCTTCTTCCTCTCCTCGTCCAGGCGCCGATCTGGTTTGCGCTGTTCCGGCTGCTCAGAGCGCCCACGGACTACCTAACAACCGATTCGGCTCTCTACATCTCTCTCGAGGATGGCGGCGGCACCTTCTTGGGAATGATGCTCGGGGAGTCGCCGGCGATGGCAATGGCCAACGGTGTGTTGTATGCCCTCCCCTATTTGATGATGATCGCCTTCATGGTGGCGACCCAGTATGTGCAGCAGTGGCACTCCACATATGGCCAGGACCGACCTGATCAAAAGGGTGCAGGAGCCCAACAGGCCATCACCAAGATCATGCCACTGTTCATTGGTTTTATCTCATGGAACTTCCCTGCCGGACTGGTGCTCTACTGGGCCACCTCAAACCTGTTTCGTCTCGGACAGCAAGTACTCATTTTCAGGATCGATGGGCGCCCGACCCCGCCAAGCAAGGCCGAACCAGAGCCAAACCAGGATGACGGCTCCGATGGGGACCAGCCAGGCAAAGCACAGCAGGGCGCCGCTGACAAGCGCCGTCGGCGCAGAAGGAGATGACGTGAGCAACGTCGATATGGTCGAGGTGAAAGCCAAGACCGTGGAAATCGCCGTAGAGGCGGCAATGCAGGAGCTCGGCATCGAAGACAAGGAAGGTCTCGATGTCGAAGTTGTGACCGAGCCGGTCAAGGGGTTTCTGGGAATTGGTGGTGAGGACGCGGTAGTCCGTGTCACCAAAAGGAAGGGACGCCGCCGCCGGAGTGGACGTCGCAATACCTCCTCGGGGGGGCAACGTGACCAGTCCGGTAAAGCGAAATCCGGCAATCAGCAGCGCAGTTCTGCAAAATCAGGTAAGAATGGGTCCCGACAGCAGCAAGACAAGCCGCCTAGGACCGCGGGTGCGGCCCATAAATCCGAGAGGAAAGAGAAGACCGTGAGTGACGACCGTCCGGTTCTATCCACCCAAGAGCAGGCCAAGATCGCACAGGAGTTTCTGGTGGGTCTGGTCGGAGCCTATGGTCTCGAGGGCGAGGTCACCACGTCTGTGGAGGACGATGTCATCATTGCCGACGTCAGTGGCGAACAGACCGAGGCCCTTGTGGGTATTCGTGGGACGGTGCGTGGCGCCATTCATGAACTGACACGGACTGTTTTGCAACGATATGGCCAGGAAACCGCCCGTCT
>QIDW01000436.1 GCA_003230435.1 Acidimicrobiia bacterium
CGGGTCATGTCACCGCTGTCGTAGGCGTCGTTGAGGATCCTCTCCATCAGCAGCGCCTCGCCAACACCTTCGAGGTAGTAGTCGAAGGGGACGATCTCCGGATCGGCTGCTCTGAGCATCTCGATCGCTGCCTTGGTGCCCGGGTTGTCCGCATTCCACGGCGAGTAGGGCAGACCAAAGATCCAGTCACGCTGGGCAGCGTCACGGATCGCCGACTCCGGACCGATGAACGATGGGACCCAGGCCACGGCCGAGCCGGACCAGGTCGCCACTACGCCAGCGGCCAGGGCTTGCCCGTAGATGCCGGCGTATGCGCCTGGCGACGTCGTCACCCAGACGATATCGGCCGGGTTACTGACGATACCGGTCACCACCTCTGCGATGGTCGCCTCATCGGCGGCGTTGATCTTGGCCTCACCGTCATAGACAACCGTAAGCCCGAGAGCCTCGGCGGCAAGCTTGGCGCCCTGCGCCGAGTCCTGGCCGAAGTCACCAGCGTTGGACGCAATGGCGATAGTGGAAGCGTCGGGATTCTGCTCCACGATGTAGCCCAGAACGTTCATCGACTCCAGGCAGTAAGGCTCTCCGTGAGGCACGATGTTGGCGTTGATAGCCGGATCACTCCATCCTGAGTACCAGGTGAGTGGGACGGCGAACATGTTGTCCTCTGCCAGCTGATCTTTGATTGCCACGGTGTGCGGCGACCCCGTCGAGTGGCCGATTGCGACGACCTTTTCCCTGAGCTCCTCGTACAGCTGGACATGGGTGTCTACCGAATACGTGGTGTCACGCACCTCGAGCACGATCTCGAGCCCATTGATCCCGCCCGCCGCATTGATGGCATCAACCTGAAACTGATAGCCGGCGGTCACAGGCGCAACGAGGGCCGAGAACACCCCTGTCAGGTCGGACAGAAGTCCGACCGCGATAGTGCCGGCTTCGAGGTCGACACCAACGTCGGTGAGGATCATCTCCTCGGCGCCCTCTGTGGTGTCAGGGGTCTCAGCCGCAGTGGTATCAGGGGTCTCAGCCGCAGTGGTATCCGGCGTCTCGGCCGCAGTGGTCGCGGTCGCACCGCCGTCACTCGGGCTACAGGCGGCGAGGACCAGTCCCAACACCGCAAATATAGCCAGCCACTTTCCTTTCATCTTCATGTTTTTCCTCCTCTAGTGCAGAGACCTAGCGGTCTCCCTTGTCAGGCCGTTCAGTATGTGAACGGCCAACCCTTCCAATAATTGCGGATCCTGATCCATATCCCGAAAAGTCCGAGCGGTTCGAAGATCAGGAACCCGATTATCAGCAAACCGTACACAACCTGATTCAGCTGAAACACCGACAGCCCCGGACCGGTGCCGGGAAGCGTGTTGACCAGGCCGAAATCCGTCGAGTCGGTGGCGACGAAGATGTCGAGAACACGAGCCAGGAAGTTGTCGCCAGCGATCACGAAATCCTGCATCCAAAGGGTGGCATCCTGGACGATCCGGGGCAGCAGAGTCACGAAAGCGGTGCCGAGGACGACACCGGCCACCGTCCCCGCGCCACCGATGAGGACGATGGCGATGACCTGAACGGAGAGGAACAGGTCCCACCTGGCCGGGATGACGGTCCCCACAAAAGAGGCGAGGAGAGCACCGGAGACACCCGCATAGAACGATGAGATTCCAAAAGCCCTCAGCTTGTAGCCGACTTCGTCCACCCCCATGATCTCGGCGGCAATGTCCCGGTCCCGAATCGACTGGAAGGCCCGACCCACTCGTGTTCGGTGCAGGTTCTTGGCCAACAGCATGAACAACAGAGCAGCCGCAAGGAGGAAATAGAACGTCTTCGCCTCGGAAACCAGTTCGATTCCGAACCACGCTCCATCGGACCCGAAATCGATGAGTGGCACCTCCTCCTTCCAGAGGCGGAACTCGAGAGGCGGAAATGTCCGTCCGACCTCGGCGCCACCAGTGACCGAGATCCAGTTTCGGAACACGTAGTCGCCGACGAACACAAGACCCAGAGTGACAAAGGCGAGGTAGAGACCCCGAACGCGAACGGCGGCAGGACCGAAAGCGACTCCGACCCCGGCTGCCACGATCCCGGCGGCTGGGAGCCAGATCCACATCGGAAGCCCGAAACCGAGACGTAGACCCTCCGGGTCTCCGCCCAGCGCTGCCGCCACATACGCCCCCACGCCCATGAAGAAAGCGTGTCCCAGCGACACCTGCCCGGCGACTCCGAGAAGGATGTTCAAGCCGAGCGCGCTGATAACGAATATGGCCACTGTGCTGAGCAAACGGAGCCAGTCGCTCTTCGCCAGAAAACCGATTCCGGGCACAACACCAAATGGGACCAGCACCAGGGCGATCAAGAAGAGTCCCAGCATGACCTTCTTGGTCATGGTGTTGAGGATGGCCTGATCGGCCTCGTAGCGCGTATAGAGGAGTGGTCGGCCCCTCATACTCTTCGTATCTCTTCGGTGCCGAAGAGGCCATACGGCCTGATGAGCAGGACCAACAGCATCACTATGTAGGGAACGACACCGCCAAAACCGGTGCCAAGCCAATCGAAGGTGAGATAGGAGCTCGCCGCCGACTCGGCAAACCCGATCGCAAAACCGCCGACGATGGCTCCGAGGACAGAGTCGAGACCCCCAAGGATGATGGCGGGAAAGGCCCTGAAAGCGAAGAAGGCGGTGAAAGAATCGACCCCGCTGGGGCGCCGGGGAAACAGCGAGATGAAGAGGCCTCCGATGGCGGCCAACACGGCTCCGATCGCCCAGGAAGTGGCAAAGATCCGACCGACGCTGATTCCCTGAGCTCGAGCTACTTCCTGGTCCCATGCGGTGGCCCTCATGGCGATTCCCGTACGGGACCGGAAGAACATTGCCACGGCGACGACAAGGATCACGGTAAGAGAGATCTGGAACACCGTCGTCCAGGGAACTCGCACCGAGCACAATTCGATCAGATCTGCATTGCCTATGAATCCGCCGTTTTCACAGCCCAGCCCAACGATCTTGAGACCGAACGGGTCGCCCATTGGACGGGGGGTCAGCCCGATGAAGTCGTTGGTGATCGCCCGAACGATGATATCGATTCCCAAAGTAACGATGGCAAGCACGAACAACGCCTCACCCACCATCGGGCGGAGGAACATCCGCTCCAAAGCCATCCCGATCGCGGCTGCCACCACAAGGGCGAAGACCACTGAAAGGCTCCACTGCAACCATTCAGGGGATCCCTCCATCCAACGGCCGGGCACGTTGATGATCGCGGCAAAGTAGGCGATCAGAAAGGCGCCCATCGCCGAAAGGGCTCCGTGGGCGAAGTTGAGAACCTGTGTCGCCTTGAAGATGATGACAAACCCGAGGGCCAGGACTGCATAGATCGCTCCCAGGCTGATCGCGTTGACGACCATCCTCCCCAACTCCGATGGCACCACCGTCGACTCCTGGGCAAGGATCAGAAGACCGGGAGTCACGACCCGTACATGTCCTCGATGAGGTCGCCAAACATCGAGTCCATGGCGGCCCTTTTCAGCTTCTGGGTGGCGGTCAGCTCACCATCCTCATGATCCAGCTCCTTGGGGATCATTCGAAACTTCTTGATCTGCTCCGCCCTGGCAAATCTCACGTTGGTTTCGTTGATTACGCCCTGAACCAACTCGATGACCTCCGGTTTCTCTCCGAGGTCGCGATAAGTCGTGTAAGGGATCCCTTTCCGCGTTGCCCAGTGACCGACCACGTCGAGCTCGATTCCGATGACGGCGCTTAGGTACTTCCTACCGTCTCCAATAACCATGGCCTCCTTGATGTAGGGAGACGTCTTGAGGATGT